>JAPJPH010000125.1 GCA_030825745.1 Anaerococcus sp. | reverse complement strand
AAATAGTATCCTATATGCTATTTGGGATTGGGTTAAAACTATAGCTATTGCCCTAATAATAACAATACTAATAAAGCTATTTATCTTAGATGCTACAAGAGTTTCTGGAAATTCTATGGAAACAACTCTACATAATGGGGATATGCTTCTAGTTGATAAAATAGGTAAGAATTTTAGAACTTTTAACAGGGGAGATATTGTAATATTAAATGCACCTGATTATCCTAACAGATTATATGTTAAAAGAATTATTGGTATTGGTGGAGATAAGATTAGTATCCACGATGGATCAGTTTATGTAAATGATAAAAAGGTAGATGAAAATTATACTTCTATAAGCGAAACTATACCTACTACTGAAGTAGATGAATGGGTTTTAGATGATGATCATGTATTTGTAATGGGTGATAATAGAATCCCTGGAGAATCAAATGACTCAAGGAGATTTGGTCCTATTAGAAAAGATTCTCTAGTTGGTCATGCTTTTGTTAGATTTTATCCATTTGATAATATGGGACTTATAGATAATGATCCATACAATTTAGATTAATGAAGGATGATTTGATGAAAAAAAAAGATTATATTAGAAACTTCTCTATAATAGCCCATATTGATCACGGAAAGAGTACTTTGGCAGATAGACTAATTGAGCAAAGTAACACCATTGATAAAAGAGATCTATCTAATCAAATGCTTGATGATATGGACCTTGAGAGAGAACGTGGAATTACGATAAAGTTAAAGGCCATTAAAATTGAATATAAGGCCAAGGATGGTAATACTTATGAGTTAAATCTAATAGATACCCCAGGCCATGTGGACTTTAATTATGAGGTAAGTAGGTCTTTAAAGGCTTGCGAGGGGGCGATCTTAGTTGTCGATGCCTCCCAAGGAGTAGAAGCTCAAACCTTGGCCAATACTTACCTAGCCTTAGAACAAGATTTGGAGATCTTACCTGTACTAAATAAAATAGACCTGCCATCAGCTAGGGTAGATGAGGTTAAAGAAGAAATAGAAAATCAAATTGGTTTAGATACTGATAATATTCCCTTGGTTTCAGCAAAAACTGGCTTAAATATTGAAGATGTCTTAGAAGATATAGTAAAAAATGTACCAGCGCCATTAGATATGGATGATAAGCCATTAAAAGCCTTGATATTTGACTCATATTATGACCCATATGTCGGTGTCATATGCTATGTAAGAGTATTTGAGGGCAGTGTAAAGCCAGGTGATGAAATACTCATGATGAATACTGGAAAAAAATATGAGGTTAATACAGTAGGCTTTACTAGAAAAATACGAGTTTCAACTGATCAGCTATCAAGCGGTGATGTAGGCTTTATTGAAGCATCTATAAAAGAAGTAAAAGATGCTAGAGTAGGAGATACTATAACTTGTGTCAAAAATCCTACAGAGAAGGTCTTATCTGGATACAAGGAAGTTTTACCTATGGTATATTCTGGTATCTATCCAGCTGAGGGAGAAAGCTTTGATAAATTAAGAGATTCATTAGAAAAACTTCAAGTTAATGATGCCTCCCTAGTTTTTGATCAAGAAAACTCTAAGGCCTTGGGAGTAGGTTTAAGGGCAGGATTTCTAGGTCTTCTTCATATGGATATCATAACAGAAAGACTAGAAAGAGAATATGACCTTGACATAATAGCTACAGCTCCATCTGTTATATATGAGATAAAATTAAAAGGAAGCGATAATCTTATTAAGCTACAAAATCCTAATGATTTTCCAGATCCAGCTGAGATTGAATATATTAAAGAGCCTATGACTATCTCTGAAATAATAACACCAAAGGATTATATAGGCCAGGTAATGTCCCTAGCCCAAAATAGAAGGGGTAGCCTAATAGATATGACCTACATTGATGAAAATAGGGTATCCATCAAGTATAAACTACCACTTAATGAAGTTATCTATAACTTTTTTGATTCACTAAAATCTAGGTCAAAGGGTTATGCCTCATTAGACTATGAACTAGGAGCTTATGAGAAAAGCGACCTAGTTAAACTAGATATTTTGATAAATGACCAATTAGTTGATGCCCTATCCCTAATAGTTCATAGGGACTTTGCTTATGCTAGAGGTAGGGGAATTGTTGAAAAATTAAAGGATGAAATACCAAGACAGCAATTTGCAGTGCCTATCCAAGCTGCCATAGGTAGCAAAGTTATAGCAAGGGAGACTGTAAGGGCTCTTAGGAAAGATGTTATTGCCAAATGTTATGGTGGTGATATCTCAAGGAAGAAGAAGTTATTAGAAAAGCAAAAAGAAGGTAAAAAGAGGATGAGACAATTAGGAAATGTTGAAGTTCCACAAGATGCCTTCCTTTCAGTATTGAAACTAGATGATGAGTAAAATATATATGATAAATCAGCAGTTATAAATAATAGCTGCTTTTTATTTAAAGATTTTAAGCATATATAGAGTATAATATGATAAAGGGGGTGGCTTATGGAAAAATCACTTTATCGAAGGGTTTTAATTAGAACAATAATTATTGTAGCAACTATTTTAATATGTATTTTTTTACTACCTAGATTATTAGATGCCTTGTTACCTATAATTATTGCTTTTGCTTTTGCATCGTTAATAAATCCTATTATAAGTATTATAGAAAATATCTTACCTATCAAACAAAAAATCATCTCATATATTATAGGTACTATTTTACTTTTATCTTTTTTATTACTAGGCTTTTGGCTAGGTCAAATTATTATAAGTCAAATACTAGGTCTTGCAAATAATATTATAGGAAATTGGTCAAATATCGAAAGATCAGTAAATGATTTAATAAATAAAGTAAATTCAGATATAAAACTACTTCCACCAATAGCAAGTAATGCAATAAATTCTAGCCTTGATTCACTTTTAGATATGCTTAATAAGTTGCAAAGTAATGTATTAAACATAACTTTTAATATAACAAGTTTTTTAATAAATACATCATCAACTATTATCTTTTTTATGATAACAATGATTATAGCCTTTTATATAATATTAGGAGATTTAGGAAAATCTAGGCAAATATATATAAGTTTAGTATCAGAATCAACAAGAAAAAGCCTCAATATTTTTTGGAGAGTTTTTAAATCATCTACCATAAACTATATAAAAAGTCAGGCATTTTTAAGCTTATTGTGCTTTATCTTAATGAGTATAACCCTATATTTTTTAGGTCAAACATATTTTATCATACTAGGGCTTATACTAGGTGTGGTTGACTTGATGCCCATGGTAGGGACTATGATAATGTTACTACCTTGGTCAATATTAGAATTTGTATTATTTAATAATCCTACTAAGGCTGTTGGCCTTATAGTAATGGCTTTTGCATGGGCTTTATTAAGACAGGCGATATCACCAAGGGTAATTGGTAATGCTGCCTCAATTCATCCATTAATTTCTACAATAAGCCTATATGCTGGCCTTAAAATTGCAGGTGTTTGGGGAGCAATATTTGCACCAGTTATTGCCATATTTATAGTTGGCATGATTAAATCCGGCTTGCTAGATAATTGGTTTTATGATTACAAGCATTTCTATTTAGATATAAAAGATGGTTTAGATATAAAAAAAAGAAAACTAAGGATACCTAAAAAATAGCTACTTTTAAATTAAATAAAAGTGGTATAATCT
>JAPJPH010000124.1 GCA_030825745.1 Anaerococcus sp. | reverse complement strand
AAAAAATTTTTTTTAATGTTCCGGCCACCACCTTTTTCTAAAATTCTTTGGTTTCGTCGGCTGCGTCAGATGTTTTTAAGAGAATGAGTTAGGGGCTATGAAAGATAGATATAATAGAGAAATTACATATATGAGAATATCAGTTACAGATAGGTGTAACTTTAGGTGCTCATATTGTATGCCAAATGATGGGATAATAAAAAAAGAACATAATGATATACTAAGCTTTGAGGAAATAGTTGAAATTGCTAAAATAGCCACAAGTCTTGGCATAAAAAAGATCAGGTTAACTGGAGGGGAGCCTTTCGCTAGGAAAGGATTTTTGGATTTAGTAAAAATGCTAGGTCAGATAAATGGTTTAAAAAAGCTTGCCCTAACTAGTAATGGGTCATTTCCAACTAAGTCCTTATACAAACTAAAAGAGTACGGGCTTAGTAGTATAAATTTTAGCCTAGATACCCTAGATAGGAAAAAATTTAAAGACCTATGCACTAAGGATGATTTTAACCTTGTAATTGAAAATATTAAAAGGGCCTATGATATGGGATTTAAGGTAAAAATAAATACAGTTCTTATAAAGGGCATAAATGATCATGAAATAAGTGATTTTATAAACCTGAGTAAGGATTTAGATATTGATATTAGATTTATAGAGCTAATGCCTATAGGTTATTCTAAGAATCTATATGAAAATTCATTTATGAAAAATTTAAATATCCTTGATGGATATGAATATGAAAAGATAGATGATGATGGTGTGGCCAACCTATATAAGATAAAAGATCATAAGGGAAAAGTTGGCTTGATATCACCATTAAGTCACAAGTTTTGTAGCAACTGTAATAGGATTAGACTAACAAGTGATGGAAAAATCAAACCCTGTCTTCATTCAAAAGAAGAAATAAACATAAAGGGTTTAATCATAGAAGAAAAAAGAAAGACCCTGGCTAAGGCTATTTTCTTAAAAGATCAAAGTCACAATTTATTAGAAAATGGATCTAAATCTATTAGAAACATGAACCAAATAGGAGGTTAAGATGGATAAATTTTCCCATATAGATGAAGATGGCAATGCAAGAATGGTAGATATAACTGATAAAAAAGCAACAGAAAGACTGGCAGTAGCTACTGCTAAGGTTATTTTAAATGAGAAAACCTACAAGTTATTAAAAGAAAACCAAATTGGTAAGGGAGATGTTCTTACAGTAGCCAAGGTTGCAGGAATAATGGGAGCAAAAAACACCTATAACCTAATACCCATGGCCCACCCTATAAATTTGACTGGTATAGATATAAAATTTGACCTTGACGATGATAAATACCTTATAGATGTATATGCGACAGCCAAAATTAAATCAAAAACAGGGGTAGAGATGGAAGCCCTAACAGCTGCATCAGTTGCAGCCCTTACCATATATGATATGTGTAAGGCTGTCCAAAAGGATATAGAGGTAACTAATATCAAAGTTTTAAAGAAAACCGGGGGCAAGAGTGGAGATTACAATGCCTAAAGTAGTTTCAGTTAATATTAGCGAAAAAAAAGGAACCATCAAGAAACCAGTAGATAAAATAATCCTAAAAAAAGACCATGGGATAGTAGGTGATGCCCATGCAGGTAACTGGCATAGGCAAGTATCTCTCCTAGCCCTGGAGTCATTAGAAAAAATGAGAAAAAAACTCCCTGAATTAAAACCAGGTGATTTTGCAGAAAATATAATGACTGAAGATATCACTCTTTTTACCCTTCCTATAGGAACTAGGCTTAGCATAGGAGAATGTGAATTAGAAGTTACCCAAATAGGCAAAAAATGCCATAAGGGTTGTACGATTAAAGATATAACTGGTGAGTGCATAATGCCTAGCGAGGGTATTTTTGCTATAGTTATAAAAGAAGGAGAAATTTTCCCAAAAGATGAGATAAGGATATTAGATGATAGAGAAAATTAAGGTAGAAGAAGCAGTTGGTAAACCCCTCCTCCATGATATCACTGCAATAATGGATAATGGTTTTAAGGGGGTCTTATTTAAGAGAAATCAAATAATAAGAAAAGAAGATATAGAAAAATTAAAGGATATAGGAAAAGAGCACATCTATGTGGGAGAGCTTTCAAAAAACCAAGTCCATGAAGAAGATGCTATTAAAGAAATAATAGATAACCTAACTGATGAAAATATAAGTATATCTGATGTTAGTGAGGGAAAAATCACCCTAAGATCAAAGAGCAGGGGTATTTTTGTTATAAATAGGAAACTATTAAAAGATATAAATTCCATAGGAGATTATACAATAGCAACAATAAGGTCCTTTAGCAAGGTAGGATCTGGCGATAAATTAGCTGGAGCAAGAATTATCCCACTATGGACTAGTAGGGATCAGGTCAACCTTGCAAGCTCACTTATAAAAAAAGATGGTCCCTTATTAAGAGTCTACCCTTACAAAAAACTAAGGGTAGGAGCCCTTATAACTGGAGAAGAGATTTTTAGTGGGAGGATAAAAGATAGGTTTGAAGAAGTCTTATTAAAAAAATTACAAGAATTTGACCATGACTACCTTGGTGCTGAAATACTTCCAGATGATCCTAAAAAAATAGTAAAGACTTATGAGAAATTTAAAAATCAAGGGGCAGATCTTATAGTATTTTCTGGTGGTATGAGTGTAGATCCTGATGATATAACTCCAACTTCTATTAGAAATACCGGAGCAGAGGTAATATCCCAGGGCATCCCTATGCAACCAGGAAATATGCTAATGCTTGCCAAAGATGAAAATACCTACCTAGTAGGGGTACCAGGAGCAAGCATCCATAGTGAGATAACTAGCTTTGACTATATTTTGCCTAGAATTTTCGCAACCATACCTATAAAAAAAGAAGATTTTATTGATATGGCAGAGGGAGGCCTACTATGAAATATAAAGCAGCTATCTTAGTAACATCAGATAGGGCAAGTAAAGGAATATATGAAGATGAAAGTGGCCAAGTATTAAAAAATGGCTTAGAGAAAATGGGCTTTGAAATTGTTTATGTAGATGTAATAGCTGACGATTATGAAAAAATAAAAGATAAATTAAAATTCTATGTAGATAAAGGGATTTCTCTAGTTTTAACAAGTGGAGGAACAGGATTTTCTAAAAGAGATGTAACACCTGAAGCAAGTATTGAAATTATTGAAAGAGCTACACCTGGTATAAGTGAATACTTAAGATATGAGTCAGCTAATTTTACAAAAAGAGCCTACCTATCTAGGGCAGTATCTGGCATAGCTAAAGATAGCCTTATAATCAATATGCCAGGCTCACCCAAGGCGTGCAAAGAAAACCTAGAACTTTTAAAAGATATTTTAATGCATGGCTTAGATACTATAAATGGAATAGATAAACATTAAAAAACCACCAAAGGGTGGTTTTATCTTTCAACATTTATTAGCTTGCTTATCTTATCAATAGACTTATCAGATAGAGTAGTAGTCCAATTTTTCTTTAAGGCATTAAGGGTTTTCTCTAAATTTCTTTGCTTTAAATTTTCTATTATAACAAGGTGCTCATCGTAGGTTGATGGGTCTATTTTTTTATCTTTAACCTTATAAAAACAAACTTCATATCGTTTTAGTCTTTTTTTAAGACTTCTTATAATAGGCAAAATTTCTTTATTATCAGATAGATTTATTA
>JAPJPH010000123.1 GCA_030825745.1 Anaerococcus sp. | reverse complement strand
TATTCTTAGATTTACGACCTTTCTTTTTGTTTACAAGACCATTATATCCGTAAATTTTGTAATTGTTAACCCAGTTTTGAATATTACCTTCACTGATTCCTAATTCAATAGAAACTTGATAAGTAGATTTTCCTTTAATAACTTCTAATACACTATTATATTTATCCTCTACTGAAAAACTATTGTTATGAGATTTATGCTTTAATACCTCAATTCCATGTGTTTCTACTAAATTATTCCATCTTCTTATGTAGTTACGGAAGTAATATTTGTTGATACCACTAGGTGTATCAGCCCATTTACCTTGTTTGTATAATTCTATGCAGTTCTTTTTAAACTCATAGCTATATTTCATGAAAATACCCCCTTTACTGGTTTGTCCAGTAAAGAGGGTACATATCATATTAGGATTTAGGTTGGTACAAAAAATTATTTACAGACCCTATTCGTCTATTTTAATTTTTATTGTTTTACCTATTTTTTTAAAATACTAATACATTTCACTCTAATTAAATATCCCCATAAAGAAATCTCCAAGTAGGGATGATATCAAGAAAGTTCCAACTATTACAAAAATAGAAACTATAATACCCTTTACTCCTACTTCTTTAAATGCTCCCCAGTCTTTACCTATTATTATTCCAGCATAACCTAGAATAGGTGTTATTATAGCGTTAATGCTCATTTTATCAACACTACTTACAACAAATTCAGATACTGGTGATATTGGGCTAGCTAGAAAGATTGCAATTATTGAAATCCATAGTACTGATGACACTTTTTTTAGTGGTACTACATATGATAGAAAATATCCTAATAAAGTTATTACAGCTAAAACTAGTATACCTGCTAATGAATCACCAAAGGCTTCATTTCCTATTAAGTTAGATACAGTACAGGCAATTACAGTAAATAGCAAAGAAGTTAATAGCGCAGGTAATTCTACTTTAAATTTTTCCATTTACTTATCCTTTCTAAAAAATGTAAGTTTTTTATATAAAAACTCTGTTAGTGGCAATCCTAAAAATATACCCAATGGTAAAGCTATAACACTTGATATTAAGTTAGATAAACCGGCGAATGCTGTCATCTGCGCTTCTAATTCTGGATAATTAGCTATTAAAGCAGAAAGTCCAGCAGTCATCATAGATGCCGATCCTGCACCTGTACCCATGGCTGCTCCTAATGGGGATACTATGTTCAAGCTTATAGCAACTGAAGATAGTACGCTTAGTATAATAGGTCCTAGAATAGTTCCTATTATATAGACAGCCATAACCCCTCTAAACTCAGGAGATTCTGCACCATAATTATCTTGAATCAACCCTACATTTGCTTCCCTACTAAGGGCATGGCACATGCCTATAGACTCTCTTTTTAATCCTAATAAAAGAGCAATTGGGAGGGAAATTATTATTGTTCCTAGGTTACCAAAATTTTGTAATACCAAGGCAAGCCCAGCTTTTCTAATAGCCTCAAGTTGAGCACCACTGGTTACCCCAAGTTTTGCAATTAGAATTGCAAGCATTATACTCATCATCGCATTTGCCTTTGGGGCATCTTCAACTGTAAGTATGTTCGTTTTAGTCATATATATGGCAAATGACATTATCATAGCCCATATTAGTGGAGAAAATACTATAGTAATTCCGCCTATATTTATCGACTTAGATCCTATAAGTACAGCTACTATAGCTACTATCAGGACAACTAAGTGCATTTTCAACTCGCCTTTTTTATTATTTTCATCCATCTATATCTCCTTTCGAAAACTCAAATGCAGCTGCTACAAATGTGGTAACTCCTTTATAGAATAATGACTCATCTAGGTCAAATTTAGAATTATGATTTACATAAAGTTCACCATCATCATTTTGTGCTAGATTTGATAAAAACATGAAAGCACCTGGAACTTCTTGAAGGTAAAATGCCATATCTTCACCACCCATTACAGGTTTGTCCATCTCAAAAACATCTCCAGGAAATTCTTTTTCTACTAAAGACCTAGCAAAATCATTAAATTTAGGATCATTTTTAAGTACTGGATAAAATCTCTCATAGTTTACATCAGCTGAACCGCCATAAGTTTTTGCTATACCTTCTGAAATTTCATTTACTCTTTTTTCAACAATGTCTCTAGTATCTTCACTTAAAGTTCTAGCAGTACCCATCATATCAACTGAATCAGGAATGATATTTTGAGTAAATCCACCATTTATTTTACACACAGATACAAGAGCACTATCCACAGGATTTATTTCTCTAGATATTATTTTTTGAAGTCCCATTAAAACCTCTGCTGATATTATAATTGGGTCTACTGTTGCATGAGGGCTAGCTCCATGTCCACCATGTCCATTTATTCTTATAGAAAACTTATCCATTGAAGCCATCATCTCATTATCTCTAAATCCAATCTTTCCATGAGGTATTTCAGATAAGAATCCTTCATGCATACCAATAATATAATCTACTTTAGGGTTTTCTAAAACGCCCTCATCTATCATTGGTTTTGCACCACCAGGTATTTCTTCTCCAGGTTGGAAGATGAATTTTATGCTTCCATTTAGTTTGTCCTTATTCTCATTTATGATTTTTGCGGCTGTAAGGGCTACAGCCATATGTGAATCATGACCACATGCATGCATATTACCATCGTGTTCTGATGCAAATTCTAATCCTGTTTCTTCTTTTATTGGAAGAGCATCCATATCAGCTCTAATGGCTAAACACTTTCCAGGATTTGCTCCCTCTATAACTGCTGACATACCATTGCCATTTATGTATTCTTTGTATTGTATACCGAATTCAGTTAATTTTTCTTTTACATACTTACTTGTTTTTGGAAGATCAAGCTCTAATTCTGGTATCCTATGAAGATCTCTTCTTATATTGATACATAAATTTTCATTCTCTTTCGCTAATTTTTTATAATCCATATTTTCCCTTTCTTTTCAAATAAATTTCAACAATAATAAAATTTTCTTATATATGTCTTAAAAAAGACCTAAATTAATTATAGCTTAAGAAAACGTATTCGTCAAATATTATGATATAATATTTATATGAAGATCTTACTGATTGGAACTATAGATTCCATTAATAAAATTAAATCAATTATAAAGCGTTCTGATATTGACCTTGAAGAAATTGTAATAGAAGATACTGATCTTTTAACAGATGTACTTGATAGTATACCTCCCTTTGTTGATGGTATATTTGCAACAGGTATTGGTGTATACTATAAGATTATAAATTCCTTTAAAATAGATATACCTATAGACTATGCCAAAAGAGGGGCGGTTAGTTTTAGTAAATGCATACTTGACAATTTTGGACAAATAAAAGAATTTAAAAGGCCATCTATCGACTGTCTGGATAAGAATATTTTAGATTCTTTGATTAAAGATTATAATTTAGATTTTAAAAGCTTTAATATAGTAACATACGACTTAAATTATGGAGAAAATTCATATTTGATAAAGCACTTAGACCAATATCAAAAATCTCTGACTGATTGTGTATTTACCGCTTATGGATATACATATAATACGCTTAAAAAAATGGGAATTCCAGTTTTTCGACTAGAAGCTACAAGTCTTGATATTATGGATGATTTTAATGAATTAATAAAGAAGATAATTGCAAAAAATACTGAAGATCAAACTTTTGTAATCCATAATTTT
>JAPJPH010000122.1 GCA_030825745.1 Anaerococcus sp. | reverse complement strand
TACGTCTACACAGTTTCCACATCCCATACAATCATATGGTGATACTTGAATTCTAAACTCATATTGGTCAAGTCCTTTTCCAACTGCTTTTTTAGTTTCAAAACCAGCAGGTGCCATAACTTTTTGATCTTCATCTACTAGGAAAGGTCTGATACATGCGTGTGGACATACATATGAACATTGGTTACATTGGATACAATTATCTATCTTCCATTCTGGTACATATAAAGCTATACCTCTTTTTTCATATCTACTTGTTCCACCCTCATATAAACCATCGTCATAAGGTAGATAGGTTGAAACTGGAAGGTCATCTTCTTTTAGGGCAATTATTGGTCTTACCATGTTTTTGATAAAGGCTGGTTCTTTTTCACTATAGATGATCTTATCAGCTTTTGCATCTTTCCATGAAGATGGGATATTTATTTTCTTTAGTTCAGCTGAAGATTTATCTACAGCTGCTTTATTCATATCTACAATTTTTTGACCCTTCATTCCATATGTTTTTTCTATAGAGTCTTTTAGATATTTTATAGCATCATCTATTGGTAGTACATCTGCTAACATAAAGAATGCTGTTTGGATTACCATGTTTGTTCTATGGCCTAGTCCTACTTCTTCAGC
This sequence comes from Anaerococcus sp., assembly GCA_030825745.1. Taxonomy (GTDB): domain Bacteria; phylum Bacillota; class Clostridia; order Tissierellales; family Peptoniphilaceae; genus Anaerococcus. The sequence goes on along the minus strand of JAPJPH010000122.1, from coordinate 3,090 downwards.
TATTTTTGATGCATTTATTGTATAAAAGTTAATTTCTTTATTTGCTAGTTGGTTTTTCATCCTATTTGGAAGATGTTCAGCAAGTTCTTCTTCACTCCAAATTGTATTTAGAAGGAAGGTACCACCTGTTTTTAGTTTTCCTACTAGGTCATAATCTCTTACATAAGCTTGTGGAGAAACTGATACAAAGTCTGCCTCATCTATTAGGTAAGCAGCCTTTATAGGATTTTTAGAAAATCTTAAGTGAGATAGAGTTAGACCATTTGATTTTTTAGCATCATAGTCAAAGTAACCTTGGGCAAACATGTCAGTGTTATCACCTATTATTTTGATAGCTGATTTATTAGCACCCACTGTTCCATCACCACCATTTCCCCAGAAGATACAACGAGTTGTCTTTCCATCTGAGATTACATAGTCTTTATCTACTTCTATAGATGTATTCATTACATCATCATTTATACCAACAGTAAAGTGGTTTTTAGGTTCATCAGATTTTAGGTTATCAAATACTGCCTTTATTTGTGATGGTGCAGTATCTTTTTGACCTAGTCCAAATCTACCACCTATTATTTTTACATTTCTATTAGAATCAGCGAAAACTTCTATTACATCTAATAATAAAGGTTCACCAACTGATCCTTTTTCTTTTGTTCTATCTAAAACACAGATTCTTTCAGCTGTTTCAGGAACTGCCTTTAGCAAATGTTTAGCTGAGAATGGTCTATATAGGTGAACTTTAACAACACCAACCTTCTCTCCTTTTTCATTTAGGTTTTTAACAGTTTCAGAAATGGTATCTGTGATAGAACCCATAGCTATGATTACATCTGTAGCATCTTTATCACCTTCATAATTAAATAATCCATAGTCTGTACCTAATTTTTCGTTAATTTTTCCCATGTATTCTTCAACTATAGGAGCTACTTTTGCATAGGCTGCATTTTGAGCTTCTGCTCTTTGGAAGTATCCTCCCTTTTCAAATACACCCTTCATAGTTGGTCTATTTGGATTTAAAGATATGTTTTTAAAGTGATCTACAGCTTGCATATCAACTAGATCTTCTAATTGGTCATAATCCCACACGTCAATCTTTTGGATTTCATGGCTTGTTCTAAATCCATCAAAGAAGTTTAAGAAAGGAACTCTACATTTGATAGCTGCAAGGTGGGCAACTGGTGCAAGGTCCATAATTTCTTGAACTGATCCTTCTGCTAGCATAGCAAATCCTGTTTGTCTAGCTGCCATAACATCTTGGTGATCACCATACATATTTATAGTAGATGTAGAAATTGATCTAGCAGCTACATGAAATACTGCTGGAAGTCTTTCTCCTGCTATTTTATACATATCTGGGATCATTAGTAAAAGTCCTTGGCTAGCTGTATATGTACTTGTTAGGGCCCCTGCTACAAGAGATCCGTGAACTGCTCCTGCTGCTCCTGCCTCATGTTGCATTTCTGTTACTTGGACAGGGTTGCCAAATAGGTTATTTCTTCCTTGGGCTGCCCATTTGTCTATAAATTCTGGCATTGGGCTTGACGGGGTTATAGGGTAGATTGCTGATACATCTGAGAAGGCATAAGATACGTGCGCTGCTGCAGTATTACCATCCATTGTTACTTTTTTTCTTTCTAGTGTCATGATTTCTCCTTTTCTTTCCTATTTTAACTAAGTAAATTATTTCCTAACAAGGAAAAATAGAACTCAAAGAGTCCTATCTTTCTGTTAGATTTTTAATATAAGTAAAATTATATTTTCGATTAGATATCAAGTATCAAATCTTCATTTGCCTTTGGATCTAATTTAAATCCACTGATTTTATTAACGACACATGCTATTGCTGCATCACCTGTTATATTACAAGCTGTTCCAAATGAGTCTTGGGCTACATATAAGGCTATGATTAATGCTGACATAGGTTCTGTAAATCCAAGCATAGATTGGATGATACCTAAAGCTGCCATTACTGCTCCTCCAGGTACTCCTGGGGCTGCTACCATTGTTACACCTAACATTAGGATGAATGGGAAGTAGTTGGCAAATGTTACTGCCTCACCCTTTAACATAAGTATAGCCATGGTACATGATGTTAGTGTTATAGTTGATCCAGATAAGTGGATTGTTGCACATAGTGGAATAACAAAGTCTGCTATACCTCTATTAACTCCCATCTTGTAAGTTTGTCTTAAAGTTACTGGGATAGTTGCTGCTGATGATTGAGTTCCTATAGCTGTCATATAAGCTGGGAATATTTTTTTGATTTTATCAAAAGGACTTCCCCCTGCTATAGCTGAGGCAACTGAATGTTGGGCTGTGATTGTTAGCCAGTGTAGGATTAGTACTATAATAAATACTTTTGAGAATACTGATAATACCACAGCTACTTCCCCACTGTAAGCCATATTTGCGAAAATACCGCAAATGTGAATTGGAAGAAGTGGAATAATGATATTAGCAATAACCTTTGTTATGATATCAGAAAATTCATGTACTGCTTTTTTTAGTACTTCTCCATTTACTGCTGCTATACCAACTCCTAAGATAAAGGAGATGATTAGGGCTGTAGTTACACTAAATATTGGATCCATAGGTGAAGTGAAGAATGGTTCTAGCACTTTTCCTGTGTTTGCATTTGGGTCAAAGTTTATTGATCCTGCTTTAATAAAGTTTGGAAGCAAGATACTTTGAATAATATATGTAATAGATCCAAATAAAACTGTTGATAGGTAGGCAATTCCTGCTGTAATTGCAAGTAGCTTTCCTGCTGTGTTTCCTAGATCTGCTATTCCTGGCACTACAAAGCCTACGATAATTAGTGGAATAACAAAGTTTAGGAAATTACCGAATAATCCATTAAAGGTTACTAGTATTCTAACTATTACTTCTGGAGCAAATAGTCCTAAAACGATACCTACAATAATGGCAATAATTAATCTTGGCAATAAGCCTAATTTTTTCATATTACCCTCCGAGTGAATATTAAATTTTAATCTTAAGATCATATTAATTATAACAGGATTTCGTTTTCAATACAATAGTTTTTTAATATTTTTATTTAATTTTTATAAATTTATAGATATTTAAAGC
>JAPJPH010000121.1 GCA_030825745.1 Anaerococcus sp. | reverse complement strand
TCAGTATCCTTATTTAATTCTATAAATTTCTCTAATAAATAAGCTGGAACATTATCCATTGCATAGAATCCTAAGTCTTCATATACTCTTAGGGCAGTAGTTTTACCTGATCCGCTTAAACCAGTAATGATTTTAACTTGCATTATAATTCTCCGATTAATTTAACCTCTCTTTGCAAGGTGAAACCTGTTTTTTCATGCACTATATCAGATATCTCCTCTATAAATTCTAACATTTGATCGCATGAAGCATTTTCAACATTAATTATGAAACCGCAGTGTTTTTCACTTACCTGACAGTCTCCCTTCCTATATCCTCTTAAATTACATTCATCTATTAGCTTTGATGCGTAGGAGCCTACAGGTCTTTTAAAGGTAGAACCTGCAGATTTTTTGTCTAAAGGTTGTTTAGTTTCTCTTCTATTTGTGTAATCTAGGTATCTTTGTTCAATTTTTTCTCTATCATCTGGCACTAGTAAAAAGCTAGCACTACTAACTATTAGATCTTTTTCAAAGATTTTTGAATGTCTATATGAAAAATTCATATCTTCATTACTAAATTCATAGGTATTTCCATCAAAATCAAAGGCTCTTACTTTTATACATATATCTTTGATCTCTCCACCATATGCTCCTGCATTCATAGCAACAGCACCACCTATAGATCCTGGTATCCCAGAAATTTCTTCCATACCGGATAATGATTTGCTATTTGCAAAAAGAGCGGCTTCATTTAAACTCGTACCTGCTAAGGCAGTTAATATATTATCTTCTAAATTAATTTCATCATAATTATCAGCCAATAAAATTACAGCCCCTCTAATTCCCTTATCTGATATAAGAAGATTAGATCCTCTTCCGATAACTGTTGTGTTAATTTTATTGATACTATTTAATTTTAAAATATTTTCAAGTTGGTCTTCATTTTTTGGTTTAAGCATTACATCAGCAACACCACCTATACCAAAGGTAGTATATTCTTTTAAACTTTCATTAAAAGATATATCACCTACATTTTTACCATCATATATAGATTTATAATCCATACTTCCTCCTAAGATTTATTAAATCTCTTTCTTTCCTTAACTATTATACCTTTATTAGATATATTAACTATTTTGAAATTTGGGGGTATAATAATATAATCACATAAAAATCAGATAAAAATTTGTATTTTTATCATATCTTTGGTAGAATAATAAAGATGAATAAAAGCTAGGAGGTGGAAGTATGGCAAGAGCATGTGATATCTGCGGCAAAGGTACTAAGTCAGGTAAGACTGTAACTTTCTCACATAGACAAATCAATAGAACTTTTAAAGCTAATGTGCATAAGGTAAGGGCTATAGTAGATGGAACTCCTAAAACAATTAATGTATGCGCTAAATGTCTTAAAAGCGGAAAAGTAGAAAAAGCATAAAAATGCTTTTTTTTATTTAAATAAGTAACTAAATTTAAAAAGGATGAGAACTTTTATTGCCTCATCCTTTTTTTATTTTAAATCTAAATTGATCCATCCCTATCCCAAAATCTATGTTTACTTAGATTTTCTATAAATTTGTCTATATCTTTGGAATCTCTTGTTACAATTACTCCCTTTGCTTTTTGTTTTTCTTTATCTAAAATACCCTCAGCATCTCCTATAATCCATAATGGTTTATAGTGCTTATAAGTTTCTTGGGCAAATTCTTTTACATTTTTCTTAAACTCATCATTTGCCTTATCAACCACTATAATTAGTCCATCAAATAAAACTGGATGGATTGTATCATACCTATGTGTAACTTTAGACCCATCTTTAGTTTTCTTTAGGTTGCCTTGAACTATCTCAGCCTTAGCCTTGGAAGCTTCTATCTTTTTTACTAATCCTTTAAAGTCAAATTCATCATCATTGTCAGAATAAATTCCTACTTTAAGTGTATCAGGCTTATATATGGTATTTTCTTGTGAAAACTCAGACATTTTTACCTTTAGAGCTTCTTTTGTTGGTTTAATACCTGAAGGATCAAATCCCCTATCCTTATCTGGATCATCTGCTCCAATATTATCTGCTATATTTTTTGCCATATCATAGTCTACATTAGCAAACATGTCTACTACATTTTGTCTAATCTCGCTTCTTTTAACCTTGGATAATTCAAATGAAAACGCGTTAATTATGTGTTCTCTTTCAACATCACTTAGTGAGTTATAAAATGCCGTTGCTTGACTAAAGTAATCTCTAAAGCTATCGTCCCTACTTTTTATAACTTGTCCATCAATTTTTTCTTGATAGTGATAAAATCCCCCATTTTCTTCACTTTCATAATAAGGAGATTGGTCATCTATACTAGATTTATGATAAGCAACAGGTCCTTTATTAATCATATGTTGGTGCCAGCCATCTCTTTGATTATTATGAACTTCTGATATAGGCCTATTTATTGGAATTTGAGCAAAGTTTGGACCACCAAGTCTTAGTAGTTGGGTATCTGTATAAGAAAATAATCTTCCTTGGAGAAGAGGGTCATTTGTAAAATCAATACCTGGAACTATATTTCCTGGGTTGAAGGCTACTTGTTCAGTTTCAGCAAAATAATTATCTACATTTTTGTTTAATATTATCTCTCCAATTTTGACTTTTTCTATATATTCTTCTGGCCATAGCTTAGTTGGGTCAAGGATATCAAATGGATAATCAAATTCTTTATCTTCTGGTAAAAGCTGCACACAAAAATCCCATACTGGGTAGTTTCCTTCGCTAATGCTATCATATAGGTCTTTTCTTTGGCTATCTGGATCATTTCCAGAAACTTTTAGGGTCTCATCCCAAACTCTAGAGTGAAATCCCAGTTGTGGGTTCCATTGGAATCTAACATAGGTTCCTTCTCCCTTATCATTTATAAATCTAAATGTATGAACTCCAAACCCATCCATCATTCTAAGGTTAAGTGGAATCGCCCTATCACTCATAGCCCACATTGTCATATGTGCTGATTCTTGGTTACGACTTACAAAGTCCCAGAATGTATCATGGGCAGATTGGGCCTGAGGTACTTCTGTATCAGGTTCTGGCTTTACAGCATGGACGAAGTCAGGAAATTTTATTGCATCTTGGATTATAAAGACAGGAATGTTATTACCAACCAAATCATAGTTACCTTCTTCAGTATAAAATTTTAGGGCAAAACCACGAACATCACGAGGGGTATCAGTAGAGCCTCTAAAACCTGCTACTGTTGAAATTCTAGTAAATAGAGGAGTCTCCTTGCCCTTTTGAGTAAATAATTTAGCCTTAGTATATTTGCTCATATCTTTGGTACATTTAAATATACCATGAGCTCCTACTCCACGAGCGTGTACTATTCTTTCTGGAATTCTTTCATGGTCAAAATGCATGATTTTTTCTCTTAAATGAAAGTCTTCTATTAAAGTTGGGCCTCTCAGACCTGCTTTAAGAGAAAATTCATCCTCTCCCATTTTAAGTCCCTTGTTAGTTGTAAATGCCTTATTCTTATTATCTACCTTATCTTTTTTTAAATCTTTTACCTTAGCATTATCTGCTACTTTTTTTTCTTTTTGTTCACCCTTTGGTATAAGTGGTGCTTTTTTAAATTCATACTTATTTTCTTCTTTTTTCTTTGCCATTTTATCCTCCTTATTTAGGTATCATTATTCTTATACCCAAATAAAAAACTTGGGATTAATAATTATCCCAAGTTATTTTCTTACTTATTAAACTTTTTAAATATATCATAAT
>JAPJPH010000120.1:3291-3740 GCA_030825745.1 Anaerococcus sp. | reverse complement strand
GAGTATAGATGAAAGCTTTTAAAAATATATATTCAAAGATCACAATATTTTTATCTTTTATTATCTATACTATATTCTCTTATTTTTTATGCAAAAATAGCATTTTTAATCTTAATCAAAGGATCATTATTCTACTAATATTATTGATCCCTATTTTATTGTTTACTATCCTATCATTTAGAAAAAAAATTCCTAGAAAACTTACTAAAATTATTTTTATAATAATCTTGCTTATCCTAGCTATAACTGAACTTCTATTTTTATCATATGCACACAAATCTATAGATACAATAAATAAGATAAATCAAAAAGATGAATCAAGTAAGTCTGAGATGTCCTTTGTAGTTTTAAAAGAATCTGAAATAGAAAGTATCGATGATATTAAAGATAAAAATGTAGCTACTGTAGATGAGGCAGATAGAGAAAATGTAACTAATGCCATAAAAGAT
>JAPJPH010000120.1:0-3281 GCA_030825745.1 Anaerococcus sp. | reverse complement strand
GGTAGGGACCTATTAGATGGTAATGTAGATGTTATGCTATTAAATGAAAGTTATAGACAACTATTAGATGAAGTAGTAGATGGCTTTAGCGAAAAAACCAGGGTTTTAGGATCCATGGTAGTTACTAGTGAGAAAAAATCTGCCACTAACCTGGAAGAGATAAAACAAAATGGGCCTTTTAATGTATATATATCAGGTATAGATACCTATGGATCATTATCTAGTATTTCTAGGTCTGATGTAAATATGATAGTAAGTGTCAATCCACAAACTAAAAAAATTCTAATCACAACCATACCTAGGGATACCTATGTTGATATATATAATAATAGTGAAATAGGCAAAGATAAACTAACCCATGCTGGTTTGTATGGAGTGGAATCTTCTATAGAAACTTTGGAAAAATTCTTAGACATAGATATTAACTACTATGCCAAGGTAAACTTTACAACTTTAAAAGAGCTTATAGATATATTAGGAGGGGTCACAGTAGATAACCCTGTAGAATTTAGATCATCTGGTGGCAAATACTATTTTCCAAAGGGACTAAATCAGATGAATGGTGACATGGCCCTAGCCTATTCTAGAGAAAGATATAACCTAGAAGAGGGAGACTTTGATAGGGGTAAAAATCACACCAGGGTAATGACAGGTATTATAAAAAAACTCCTATCACCAGCTATATTGATAAATTTCGATGAAATTAGTCAAAGTGCACTAAAATCAGTAAATACAGATATGACTTCTAAAAAGATGATAGAGTTAGTAAATGGACAACTAGCCTATGGTGGAGATTGGGATATAGATAGCCAGGCTCTTAGGGGAACTGGTTCTATGGACCTACCATCTGCCCTAATGCCAGAAGCAAGACTTTATATGATGATAGCAGATGAGGCTAGTATAAAAAGTGTCCATGATAATATAGAAAATAACAACAAAGTAGTAAAATAAATAAGGGAAGCTAATGGGACAGACAACAATTATCCTGATTATAATCACAATTATATCTAAAATATTTGGATTTGTTAGAGAATCGGTAATGGCCTCTGTCATAGGTGCAGGTGATTTAAAATCTATTTATGTCACAGCAACTACTATCCCAGATTTAATGACCTATACTGTAATAGTGGGTATCGTAGCTGCATATATACCTATATATACAAAAATTAGCTCTGAAAAAGGTGAGCTTTCAGCAGATGATTTTACATCCAAACTGATAAATACCCTAATGGTATATGGGGCTATAACATTTTTCATCATAATAATATTTGCAGGACCAATATCCAAATTGTTTTCGCCAAAACTTTCAGGAGAGACTTTAAGGTTAGCCAAAGATTTTACTAGAATCATGGCTGTATCCATATTTACTTTCCTATACTCATCTGTAATTAGAGGATATCTTAATGCCAAAGGAAATTTTATAGATCCTGCAATACCAGGAATTATTATAAATATCTTTGTAATAGGATCGACAATACTTACAGGCTTGTATAATAATTCTTATATTTTAATTATAGGAACTCTAATAGGATATATTATACAGTTTTTAAGATTCCCCTTTATAAGCCATAAGTTAGGTTATAACTACAAGAAAATCATAGATTTTCATGATCCATATATAAAAAATATGTTCAAAATAATGATCCCAATCATTATTTCAAGCGCAGCTAACAAAATTTCTATACTAATTGATAAATCTATGGCATCAGCATATCTAGGTATAGATTCAGTAGCAAAGATATTTTATACAGAAAATATGTTAGATTTTATAGTAGAAGTATTTGCCATAAACATAGCAACGATCACTCTTCCTCAAATAGCAAAATTAGCAAATGCGAAAAGATTTGATCATATGAAAGAAAAAACATCATCAAGCATGATACTTACAATGGCCGTAATAATACCGGCTACCCTTGGGATGATGGCATTATCTACTCCTATAATAAGACTCATATACGAACGAAACGCCTTTAGCCCAGCTGATACGAATATAGTAGCCTCACTACTAGTATCATATGGACCATATATAATATTTATATCCATACTAAAAATAATATCAAATGCCTTCTACGCAATAGAAGACTCAAGATCACCTCTATTGATAATATTATTTCAACAAGCTTTAAATGTGATTTTAAATATAGTTTTAGTAAAAAGATTTGGTATAGATGGGATTGCACTAGCTACATCTATTTCTACAATCATAGGAAGCATTGTTATGATGATTATTTATTATAAAAAATTTGGAAGATTATCAATTAATAATAATATTCTGGCTATGGGAAAAATTTTAGTAAGCTCAACTATAATGGTTATAGTAGCAACAATCACTTTCAATTATATATCAACCATACTATCATCAGTACTTAGCCTTCTAATAACCATTTTTATATCAGGTATTATATATTTAATTTGTATCATGTTAGCAAATATTGATGTTGTGAATGCGTTGAGAAGTGATTTAATTAGCAAGATGAAAGTTAAGAAATAAGGAAATAATATGGATATTTACTTAGTAATAAAAAGAATATTAGATTTCATACTATCTTTAGTTTTAATCATACTTATATCACCTTTATTTTTGATTATTTCAATAGTGATAAAGACTGATAGCCCTGGGCCTATTTTTTATAGACAAACTAGGACGGGTTTAAATGGTAATAATTTTACATTACTGAAGTTTAGATCAATGGCTGCAGACAATGATGTATACGACTTTAAAACAGGGGATAAGATTACTAAGGTAGGTAAGTTTATTAGAAAAACCTCTTTAGATGAATTACCTCAGCTAATAAATATTATCAGAGGAGATATGTCATTTGTAGGACCTAGACCATGGTTACCTATTTTAAATGAATTTTATACTGATCATCAGAAAAAGAGGTTTCTAGTAAGGCCAGGCATTACAGGACTTGCTCAAGTAAGCGGTAGAAAAGACTTAAATATTTTAGATAGAATTGATTTAGATATAAAATACGTAAAAAATCTTAGCTTGCTAACAGATATAAAAATTATTTTAAAAACAATATCCGTAATTTTAAACAGTTCGGATAATACTAGGGATAATTATACTATAGAAGATGAAATAAGGGATCTTAAAGCAAATTTCCATAATATATCAGCTGAGGGGAATTATAATGAAAAATAAAGTCGCTATGTTTGTTGCCAATGATACAACATTTATTTATAAACTTAGAAAAGAAATATTAGAAGAATTTATTAATCAGGGTTACAAGGTTATAATAGTTGCAAAAAAGATTAAATTTATGAATGAATTAGAA
>JAPJPH010000119.1 GCA_030825745.1 Anaerococcus sp. | reverse complement strand
ATTTGCGCCTTATAGGTGCTGTGCAAACTACCAGCTAAGCTGGTAGTTTTGATTATTTATAGGTTATTTCTATTGAACTTACACGGCCATTTAAGGCAGTAAGTTTTATAACTGCCTGATCTTTAATATCTAGGTAGTAGATTTTACTTGGGGTTTTTTTGTTATTTGGATCTGCCCTAAGCTCATATTTTTTCTCTATTTCAGCTATAGAATCTTCTAATCTAATCCCCCTTACCTGAAAGTCCCTATTATTATTTATAACACTTGCTTTTAAAGTTTTTATATCATCTATATAAGGGTCTTTTTCCTTATCAAAGATAGCCTCTAATAGGTAAAATTCTCTATAGACATCACTTATAGTACCATCAGTAAACCAGGTAGGTTCTTTTTTGTAGGATTTGCCAGTGGATTTTATGGTTGCTATTTTTTTATCATTTACTTCTTTAATACTTACATTAAATCCATTATCCTTAAAATCCTTTAACTTTACTGGACTTTTATAAAGCTCGCCTTCAATTATAAAGTCTAAGCCTGTATTTTTGTTGGTCTTATACCCATTATCTGGAGCCCTATCAACATAGGGGATAGGTAAATAATAAGCTTAAATTTAAGATAAGATATAAAAGCAATCCTTTTCTAAATCCATTGTTGACTCCCTTTACTACAGTAGATGATAAACCAATTATGCCTAAAATCATGGCAAGGACTGATGCAAGTTTTAGTGGCCTATCAAAGCCTAGGATATTTATATAGGAATATCTAAAAATAAAGGCAATGATTATGATAAAGATTGCCAAAAAAAGACTGAGTTTATGTATTGATTTTCTAACGTTCATAATTGATTCCTCCAAGTGATTATAAAATTATTTTATCAAAAGTTTAAAAAAAATCAATTATCGTGTTATAATCTATATAGAAAGAGAGGATAATTATGTTCAAATTTAATGAAGCAAAAAAAAGAGTAGATGAGGTTATAAATCCTACCCATTTACTATATTCAGAAGTTTTCTCAGAGGAATCTAACAATAACGTTTACATAAAACCAGAAAACTTACAAAAAACAGGATCTTTTAAAATCAGAGGAGCTTATAACAAGCTATCTAAATTAGATGAAGAATCCAAAAATAAGGGTATCATTACTGCATCAGCAGGAAACCATGCTCAAGGTGTAGCTTTTTCTGCTAAGAAATTAGGTATGAAAGCTGTTATTTGTATGCCAGAGCATACTCCAATGATCAAGGTTGATGGAACTTTAAAATATGGAGCAGAAGTTGTTTTATATGGAGAAAGTTTTGATGAATGTAAGGATCACGCTTTAAAACTAGCCGAAGAAAATGACTATACTTTTATACCACCTTTTGATGATTTAGATGTTATTGAAGGTCAAGGAACTATAGGTGTAGAAATTTTAAGCCAGTTAGAAAATGCTGATTATGTATTAGTACCTGTTGGGGGCGGCGGACTTATCGCTGGAGTTAGTAAAGCAGTAAAAGAAATCAACCCTGAAATTAAGGTTATTGGTGTAGAACCATATTCTGCAAGAAGTATGATGGAAGCTGTTAAAAAAGGTGAAGTTGTAAAATTAGAGGGAGTTGATACCATAGCTGATGGTACAGCCGTTGCAGAAGTTGGAAAAATAACTTATGATATTTCAAAAGATAGCGTAGATGACTGGATAACAGTAACAGATGATGAAATACTTACAGCCTTTACAACCCTAATGGAAAAACATAAACTTGTAGCAGAACCATCAGGATGTCTACCACTAGCTGCCCTTAAAAAAGTTAACTTTTATAACAAAAATGTAGTTTGTGTTGTAAGTGGTGGAAATATTGATATGAGCTTTATTAGCACCCTAATAAATAGGGGACAATTTGCTAAGGGAAGAATTTGTAGGTTTGAAGTAGAACTTGCAAATATTCCAGGTAAACTTCAAGAGCTTTTATCAGTAATTGCTTATTCTAAGGCAAATGTGGTTTCTGTAGTACATGATGGGTTAGGAGAATCTTCTAGGTTTAAAAATATAAATGTATCTATAACCCTAGAAACCAATGGCCTAGATCATGTGAATAAAATCAGAGAATTACTTACTGAGAAAGGATATATCATACATTGATTAGTTTAGATAAGATATTAGAAGAAGTTTCATATATTGAATATAAAAAGGGAAATGACCAAAAGATAGAAAATATTTCAAATAATTCTAAAAATATTAAAGAAGGTTTTGCCTTTGTGGCTGTAGATGGAAATATTTCAGATGGACATAAGTATATAGAAGATGCCTATAATAATGGAGCAAGGACTATAATCCATACTAAGGATATCAATTATAAGGATGGTATCAACTATATAAAAGTATCCGATAGTAGAAAGGCTTTGGCAGATATAGCAAATCTTTTATATGATTATCCATCAAAAAAGCTAACAATAGCAGCCGTAACTGGTTCTAATGGAAAAACTACTACGGCAAGATTAATATCTTATCTATGTGATAAAATATTTGGATCATCTGCCAATATAGGAACAGACCTAGCCCTTATTGGAGATGAAGAAATTAGGACATCAAACACTACACCTGATGTAAATGAGATAGATAGACTATTAGATTTGGCTATAAAAAAGGATATAGGCTATGTATCTATTGAAGCATCTAGTCATGGCCTAGATCAAAAAAGATTAGAGGGTGTTGATATAGACTATGGTGTATTTACTAACCTATCTAGAGAGCATCTAGATTACCATAAGGATATGAAAAATTATTTTATGGCCAAGATGATTCTTTTTGAAAAAAGTCATCACCAAGTTACTAATATAGATGATCCTTATGGGAAAGAGGCTAAAAAGTTATTTAAAGATGCCATAACCTATGGGATCAATGAACCCTGTGATTATAGGGCTAGTGATATCAAAAAAGAAGATAATAAAATTAGCTTTAAAATAAATGGAGTTGACTTTATTTTAAATACTATAGCAGATTATGAGATATATAATACCCTTGCAGCAGTTGCAACTGTTTGTAGTATGGGAGCTGATTTAAGCGAAGTATCTAAGCATATAGAAAAGTTTCCTGGGGTTAAATCACGTTTTGAATATATAGAAAATGACCTATCTTTAAATCTCATAATAGACTTTGCCCACACCCCCCTAGCCTTTGAATCAATATTTAAGGTATTGGCTGATAAGGAGAAAGTATATGCAGTATTTGGGGTAAATGGAGATAGGGATCTAGAGTTTAGAGAATCTATCGGAAGGGCATGTGCTAAAAACAATGTATCAGTAATATTAACAACCGATGATCCGAAATTTGATAGCATTGATAATATCAACCGTGATGTAATCAGGGCAATAGAAGAATATAAGGGTGATTATATAATAATCAAGGATAGGTATGAAGCAGTAAAATATGCTATAGAAAATGCTAAACCTACCGATTACGTACTTTTCCTAGGCAAGGGAGAGGAAAATTTCCTAAAATTAAAGGGAAATGAAAAGACTCCTTACAGTGAGAGGGAAACTATAGCCAAGGTTTTAAAGAATATATGAAAATTTATGTAATAGGGGCAGGTGTAAGTTCACTTGCCCTTGCTTCTTTTAATAAGGATTTAAAATTAAATATTATAGATCAAAATTCCTTTGCAGGCAGGAAACTTTTAGCAACAGGAAATGGAAGGTGTAATTTTACAAACCTTAACTATGAAAATAAATACTACCAGAGTAATAACCCTAAATTTTTTGATTATGCCCTAAATAAATTTACCAACCAGGATTTGATAGATCATTTTCATA
>JAPJPH010000118.1 GCA_030825745.1 Anaerococcus sp. | reverse complement strand
TCGCTTCTTCTTCTTTGTTTCTTTTTTTCCCCTTTTTTTCTTTTGAGGAATTATTGAATATATTTTCTGTCATAATTCTTGCTGCATTATAGCCTAAGTTTTTTTCTCTTTGATTCATTGCCGCAATCTCTACAATTAACGCTAGGTTCCTACCAGCTCTAACAGGTATGACTATATGAGGGATTTTTACATCAAGTATATTTATATAGTGATCATCTATTCCCAACCTATCATATTCAAAATCTTCTTTCCATTGCTCAAGCTCTATTACTAGGTCAATTTCAGTTGAACTTTTAACAGCTCCTGACCCATACAATCTTCTAATATTTATTATGCCAAGTCCTCTTATCTCCATATAGTGTCTTATATTTTCAGGAGATGACCCACTTATCCTATTATCAACAGCTATTATATCTACCATATCATCTGCAACTAGCCTGTGACCTCTGTTAACAAGGTCTAGGGCAGTTTCACTTTTTCCAACTGATGATTTTCCCATTATTAATACACCAACACCAAATACTTCTAGTAGCTCGCCATGGACATTTGATTTTGGAGCTAGTTCATATTCTAGTTGGTCAGATATATCTGATATTAGCCTGGTTGTTTTTGCATGACTTCTAAGTAGGGTTACATCATAATAATCACATAGGTCAATTATATCTTGGTTAATTTCCTTGTTATAGGAAAATATAACAGCAGGGATTTTATAGGATAAAATCCCCCTGAATCTTTCATATTGCATTCTCTTATCTAGACTTGTTAGATAGGTATATTCTACTGTTCCTATTACTTGTAATCTTTTGTGGGGGAATTGTTCCAAATACCCTGTTAACTGGAGACCTGGCCTATTTATCTCTCCACTTTCTAGTTCAATCTCATAATAATCTGATGATTTGTGGATTATTTCAAGTCCTACACTTTCAATTATCTTATGAAGCTTTACTACTCTTTCTTCTGGTGGTATTTGTAGTTTTTTATAAACATTATCTAAGTTATTATTTTCTGTCAAAGTCCTATCCTTTCAGTCTAAAATATTTATATATTTCTAGGGCTTGGTTTTTTCCAATTCTATCTACCTGCATTAATTCTTCAACACTAGCTTTTTTTATATTTGATATATTTTTAAAGTGTTTGTATAGATTTTCTTTAGTAACAGCTCCCACACCTTTTATATTGTCAAGCTCAGATTGTGTTAGAGAATTTTTCATAAGTTTTCTATGATAATTTATAGCAAAGTTATGGGCTGCCTCCTGGATTTTGTAGATAAACCTATAGACAGATCCATTTTTATTTACTTTTATCTCTTCATTTTTATATATTATGGCTCTAGTATTATGAAATTGATCTTTAACTAGTCCTGCAACTTCAATGTCTAAACCCAAATCTTTTATAACTTCTAGGGCAATATTTACCTGACCCTTGCCACCATCCATCAAGATAAAATCTGGCATATGACCAAAACCCATTTTAGTATTATCTTTCTTTACTTCTTCAATTCCTCTTTTAAGTCTTCTTGTAAGAACTTCTTTATGGGAGGCATAGTCATTTGGTGTATCAACAGTCTTTATCCTAAATTTTCTAAATTCTTTATATGAAGGAGCCCCTTTTTCAAAAACAACCATGGATCCTACACTCATTACCCCTGAGGTATTTGATATGTCATAGGCTTCTATTCTATTTATTTGCTTGAGATTTAATACTTCTTTTAGTTTTTCAAATCCATCATCTTTGATTTTTTCTTTGGCCTTGACTCTTTTTTCGTATTTTAATCTCATATCTAAGGCATTTTTCTTAGCCATTTCTATAAGTTCTTTTTTCCTGCCAAGTTTTGGTATGTGTATATTTACCTTGGATTTTTTTCTTTTATTTAAAAATTCATTTATAAGCTCTAGGTCATTGGGACTAGTGTCTAAGAGAATTTCTTTTGGCAAATAAATTAAGTCCAGGTAAAACTGCTTTATAAATGATTCCATTACCTGGCTTATATCATCATTAAATTCATTTTTTATATAAAAATGTTCCCTATCTACTATTTTGCCATCTCTCATAAAAAACACCTGGATTACTATTACATTTACTCCTTGGCTAGTTGCAATTATATCCATATCTTCTTTTCTGGTTTCAGTTACATTTTGTTTTTGACTTAAGATGGATAAGGCCCTGTAATAATCTCTAAATCTAGCTGCCTTTTCAAAGTTTAAATTACTGCTTGCTTTGCTCATCTGATCTAGAACCCAACTTGGGATCTTGGGATCATTTTTGGATAAAAAATCTATAACATCATTTATAGCTTGGTTATAGGTGTCTTCATCTTCTTTTTTTACACAAGGTCCATTACATTTTTTTATATAATAATTTAGGCAGGGTCTATCTAGGGTCTTGCCGCCATCAAAATTTAAGTTACAGGTCCTAAAGGGATAGAATTGATGAAATAAATCTATTGCATCATTTACCGCATAGGCATCTGGGAAGGGCCCAAAATAATCTGAAGATTGATCATTTACATTTCTTACTTTTAGAATTCTTGGGAATTTTTCCCTAGTGATTTTTATATATGGGTATTGTTTATCATCCCTTAGTACTATATTATATTTGGGTCTATTTTTCTTTATAAGGTTACTTTCAAGAACTAGGGCTTCCACTTCATTTTCAACAATTATATATTCAAAATGATCGATATTGCTTACCATAGCAAGGACCTTGGCCCCCTTATTTTTGTTATTGTCAAAGTATTGACGTACACGTTTTTTAAGGGATATGGCCTTGCCTACATAAATAATTTCGTCATCTTCATTTCTCATTATATAAACGCCAGGTAGGTCAGGAAGCTCCTTTAGTTTTTCTTTGATTTTTTTATTTGTCAAATCTTCTTGCAACTTTCTTTAAGATATTCTAAGGCTTGACCTTCTAAATATTCTGCTAGAGTATCATATACCATTTGGTTATAGTCATTTAGCCAGTTTATTTCATCCCTAGTTAACATATCTGTTTTTATAGGTCTAGTGTCTATTGGAACATAGGTTAGATTTTCAAATTTGTTAAATTTACCAAATTCATTTTCAAAATCTCTTTTTACATAGGCTTCATTTTCGATTCTAATACCGTGGGAATTTTCTATATATAAGCCTGGTTCTATAGATGTAGTCATATTTTCTACAAATTCTTCTTCTCCAGTGGACCTTATACTTTGTGGTCCCTCATGAACTGTCAAGACAAAACCTACCCCATGGCCTGTTCCATGGAAAAAGTCCTTACCATTTTGCCATAGGGGAACTTTTGCTATAGAATCTAGTCTAGCTCCTGTAGTTTTTTCAGGAAATCTTGCTAAAAATAGGGCCAAAAAGCTCTTTAATACTAGGGTATAATCGATTTTCTCGCTCTCTTTTAATCCTCCTAGGGCAACAGTCCTTGTTATATCTGTAGTCCCCATCTTATAGTGGGCCCCTGAATCTACTAGGATCATTCCCTCATTTGTAATAGTTTTAGAGCCTGTCTTTGATGGAGCATAGTGAACTATGGCTGCATTTTCATTAAAACCAGCTATTGTTTCAAAAGAATCCATTAAAAAGTCTGGGTCTTCGCTTCTAATATCATGGAGTTTTTTACTTGCTAATAGCTCATTTAAGCTACCTGTTTTTGCACCAACTTCTAACCATGAGAAAAATTTGACTAGGGCTATACCATCTTTTATATAGGCTTTTTTGGTATTTTCTATTTCACTATCGGTTTTTACAGCCTTCATAAGTGAGGTTATATTTTCTCCCAGGCTAATTTTTACATTTGAATTAATTGCAT
>JAPJPH010000005.1 GCA_030825745.1 Anaerococcus sp. | reverse complement strand
TATCAGAAGAATCTTGTGACCATGGTTTTATTATTAGAAAAGAGAATATAGAATATGATAATAGCTTTGAATCTTTAATAAAAGATAACAAAGATGAGCTAAGAAAAGAAATTTCAGATAAAATATTTAAGTGAGGTGATTAAGATGAATAAAGAGGACTATATATCCGCATCTACTTCAACAAGAATATATGAAAAAAATCTCCTCAAAAAAAGTGAGCTAGAAAGACTTATAGACTTAAATTCTGTAAAAGAAATCCTAGATGCTCTAAATGATACAGTTTATAGAGATTCTTTAACTAAGTTAGCTAAAGATACTGACTATGAGCTTATCCTAAAAAATGAGTTAAAAAGAGTTTATAGGAGTATCTATAACACAAGTCCTGATAAGAGAATTCTCCTATATCTAGAAGAAGAATATAACTTTCATAACCTAAAAGTTATCTTAAAAGAAATAGTCCAAGATGAGGACTTATCTAGCTTATATGTAGATATAGGAAATATTGACCTTGCCTTTATAAAGAAAAACCTAATAAAAGAGGCAAACAAAAATGCCAAATTATTACAAGTTATAGAAGAAAACTCTTCACTAAAGGCAAACTCTGATGCACTGGTTAACGAAAAATACCTAAATATAGCCAAGAGTGTATTGGATAAATATAAGCAAAGTAATAACCCTCAGGATATAGATATCTACCTAGATAGGCAATTTTACAAGGCTTTATTAGAAGATGCAGAAGACATTGGTCTAGATAGGCTTACAGAATTTACTAAAGAAAGAATTGACCTTATAAATATAAAGACACTTTTAAGAATCAAAAGCCAAGATCAAAGTTATGAGACCCTAAAAAAGGCTCTAATAAATGGAGGCTTCCTAGATAAAGAAAAACTATTAGCAGATTATGGTGTTGACTTATCTAAACTTTATGCTGATATAAGAACAACTAGGGTTAGTAAATATCTAAGAAAACTTGATGATAATGAAAGTTTGGATGAAAATATCCTAAGACTAGAAAGAGCCATAGATACTCATGTAATAGACTTTACATCTGAGGCAAAAAGTGAAACCTATGGTCCAATGGTTTTAATCAATTATGTAATTAGTAAGGAAGTAGAGATTAAAAACCTTAGGATAATCTTTGTATCAAAGTTAAATTCTCTATCTAAGGAATCTACTTTAGAAAGGTTGAGAAAATCTAATGTATAAATTAGCAGTAATAGGAGATAGGGACTCCATACTTGCCTTTAAGGCACTAGGAGTTAATGTATATCCTGCAGTTGATGGAAATGAGGCTAAGGCTATTATAAAAGATTTAGAGAAATCTGAAGTTGGTCTTATCTTTATAACTGAAAGCCTTGCTAAAGAAATTCCATCAACTATTGATAAATATAGAAACGAAATGGTTCCAACAATAATCCTAATCCCATCTAATAAGGGATCTTTAGGAATAGGTCTTGCTGATATAAACAAATCAGTAGAAAAGGCTGTTGGAGCAAACATTTTAGATTAAAGGAGCTTAATTTGAATAAAGGTAAAATCACTAAAGTATCAGGACCACTAATAGAGGCAGAGGGTTTATCTGATGCCAATATCTACGATGTGGTTGAGGTATCAAAAGATAAGCTCATCGGCGAAATAATAGAGATGAGGGGAGATGTTGCAAGCATCCAAGTATATGAGGAAACCACAGGTATAGGCCCTGGAGATGAGGTAGTATCTAAGGGATTCCCACTATCAGTAGAGCTTGGACCAGGCATGCTTGAAAGAATGTATGATGGTATCCAAAGACCCCTAGAAAAACTAGAAGACTTGGCAGGAGAATTCCTAAAAAGAGGGGTAACCTCAAAGGCCCTAGACAGGGATAAGGATTGGGAATTTAAAGCTATTGCCAAGATAGGCGATGAGGTATCAGGTGGAGATATACTAGGTAGTGTAGAAGAAACTACAGTCATAACCCACAAAATCATGGTTCCAGTTGGAATAAAAGGAACTATTAAAGATATAAAAGAGGGTCTGTATAAGGTTGATCAAACCATTGCTATAATAGAAACTGAAGATGGGGATAAAGAAGTTTCCATGCTTCAAATATGGCCAGTTAGACAGGCTAGACCATCTTCAAGAAAACTTGACCCAGATGAGCTACTTATAACAGGTCAAAGGGTAATAGATACCTTCTTCCCAGTAGCCAAGGGTGGTACTGCAGCAATCCCTGGACCATTTGGATCAGGAAAGACAGTAGTCCAACACCAAATAGCAAAATTTGCCGATGCGGACATAGTAATATATGTAGGATGTGGTGAGCGTGGAAATGAGATGACTGACGTACTTAACGAATTTCCTGAGCTTATAGACCCAAAAACCGGCGAATCAATAATGAAAAGAACAGTTCTTATAGCTAACACATCTAACATGCCAGTAGCAGCTAGGGAGGCTAGTATTTATACAGGTATAACCCTAGCAGAGTATTTTAGAGATATGGGCTATAACGTAGCTATGATGGCTGATTCTACATCTAGATGGGCAGAGGCCCTTCGTGAGATGAGTGGTAGACTTGAAGAGATGCCTGGGGATGAGGGATTCCCTGCTTATCTTGCAAGTAGAATAGCTGACTTTTATGAAAGAGCTGGAAAGGTAGAAGTTTTAGGAAATAGAAATGACATAGGATCCCTATCAGTAATGGGAGCAGTATCCCCTCCAGGAGGAGACTTATCAGAACCTGTAACCCAGGCTACCTTACGTATAGTAAAAGTATTCTGGGGCTTAGACTATGACCTCTCCTACCAAAGACACTTCCCAGCTATAAACTGGCTATCATCATACTCCCTCTACCAAACTAAGATAGACCAATATATAGATACAAATGTAGAAGAAAAATTCTCTACCAATAGAAAAAGATGTATGAGCCTACTTCAACAAGAATCATCCTTACAAGAAGTAGTAAGGCTAGTAGGACGTGATGCCCTATCTGATGATGATAAATTAAAACTAAATGTTACAAAATCAATCAGAGAAGACTACCTCCAACAAAATGCCTTCCATGATGTCGATACCTACTGTTCACTAAACAAACAGGTAAAAATGCTAGATACCATCTTATATAACTATGATAAGAGCATTGAAGCCCTAGGCAAGGGAGTTGAGCTAGAAAAAATAGAAAAACTTGCAGTAAGTGAGAAGATAACCAGATTAAAACTAATAAGCGAAGATGAGCTAGAAAAGATTGACTCAATCAAAGAAGAAATCGATGCTGAAATAGCACAATTAGTTAAGGAGGAGGCTTAATGTTAAAAGAATACAAAACAGTTAGTGAAGTAGTCGGACCTCTAATGCTAATTGAAGGAGTTGAAGGGGTCAACTTTGATGAGCTAGTAGATATAAAAATGCAAACTGGCGAACGTCGTCGTGGTCGTGTTATAGAAATAAACAAAGATAACGCCATGGTCCAACTTTTTGAAGGATCTACAGGAATCAACCTAAAATCAACTTCAGTAAGATTTTTAGGTCGTCCCCTAGAACTTGGAGTATCAGAAGATATGATAGGTAGGGCCTTTAATGGACTAGGAGAAGCCATAGATGATGGACCAGAAATAATACCAGAAGAAAAAAGAGATGTAAATGGAGTAGCCATAAATCCAGTAAGTAGGGACTACCCATCTGAGTTTATCCAAACCGGAATATCAACCATAGATGGTCTAAATACCCTAGTACGTGGCCAAAAGCTACCTATATTTTCTGGAAATGGTCTACCACATAACCAAGTAGCAGCCCAAATAGCTAGACAAGCTAAGGTTTTATCAGATGATGAGGGCTTTGCTGTAGTATTTGCAGCTATAGGTATAACCTTTGAAGAAGCACAATTTTTCATGGATGACTTTAGAAAAACAGGGGCCCTAGACCGTTCAGTCCTATTTATGAACCTAGCAGATGACCCTGCTATAGAACGTCTATCAACACCAAAGATGGCCCTAACTGCTGCAGAGTACCTAGCCTTTGAAAAGGACATGCAAGTTTTAGTAATCATGACAGATATGACCAACTACGCAGAAGCTCTTCGTGAGGTATCAGCTGCCCGTAAGGAAGTACCAGGTCGTCGTGGTTACCCAGGTTATTTATATACAGACCTATCAACCATCTATGAAAGAGCTGGAAAGCTTCGTGGCAAAGCAGGAACTATAACTCAAATTCCAATCCTATCCATGCCAGAAGATGATATAACCCATCCAATCCCTGACCTAACAGGCTATATAACAGAAGGACAAATTATCCTAGACCGTGAGTTATATAACCAAGGGGTCGAGCCTCCAGTATCAATCCTACCATCCTTATCCAGACTAAAAGATAAGGGTATAGGAGATAAAAAAACCAGGGAAGACCATGCAGATACAATGAACCAAATCTATGCAGCCTATGCATCAGGTGTTGATGCAAGAGAGCTTCAAAAAATCTTAGGAGACTCTGCTTTATCAGAAGCCGACCTAGCCTTTGCCAAATTTGCCAAAGAATTTGAAGAAAAATACATCAACCAAGGTTATTACACCAATAGGTCCATAGAAGAGACCCTAGATTTAGGCTGGTCCCTACTTAAACTAATACCAAAAAGTGAGCTTAAGAGGATTGATGATAAGCTTATAGAAAAATATTTAGATTAGGAGCAACTTATGGCAAGATTAAAAGTAACGCCAACAAGGATGAACCTAAATACCCTTAAAAAAAGGCTGGCTACAAGTAAACGTGGATATAAGCTTTTAAAAGATAAACAAGATGAGCTTATGAGACAGTTCTTAGAGCTAATAAGGGAAAATAAAAAACTAAGAGAAGAAGTAGAAGAAGACCTATCAAAGTCTTTTAAAGAATTTCTTCTAGCATCTGCCCTAATGAGTCCAGAATTTTTGGAAGAGGCAGTAAGCCTACCTACCCAAGAAGTAGGAGTAGATATAGCCATAAAAAATGTCATGAGCGTTAGGATACCAAAAATGGAATTTAAGGTAGAAGAAAATGAAAATGCCTCCATGTATCCCTATGGCCTAGCCCAAACATCAGCTGGATTAGATACAGCTATAAGGGGGCTAAATGAAACCATGAATAGGCTCTTAGAGCTAGCAGAGATGGAAAAAACAACCCAACTTATGGCAGATGAGATAGAAAAAACTAGAAGAAGAGTAAATGCCCTAGAATATAGGACCATTCCAGATCTTGAAGAAACTATCAAATATATCAGAGCCAAACTAGAAGAAAATGAGAGAGCAACTATTGCAAGACTTATGAAGGTAAAAGATATAATATCAGAAGAAGAAATGAAGGAGGCCTAGGCCTTCTTTTTTTATATCATAACTTGTTATCCTTAAAGTCAAAGATTTTATAAAAATAGCTTTCTTTAATCAAAAAAATTAGTATAATATAAGTTGCAATCTATTTTGGGACTGTTAGAGCTCTTTTAAAAACCCTCTACCAGTCCCATGTTAGTGATATTAAATACATAGAGAGGAATTTATGGATACTAAAAAACTAAAGCCGGCTCTTATATTTGCTATAATTGCCATAGCTTTTTCAATATTTATTTCAATAAGTGGAACAGATACCCACGCTACAATCTACTCCCTAATGCCAGCCCTAGTTGCTATACTAATAGCCTTATTTACCAAGGAAGTTTTCTCATCCTTATTTTTAGGCATAGTTATTGGGGGGATATTATCTTCAAAGGGATCATTTGCTATATTTTTAGATAATATAGTAAAAGAAGGCTTCATCAAGTCGATTTCTCAAACTTCAGGGATATTTATCTTCCTAGTAGTCCTTGGGATAATGGTTGTTCTAATCAATCAAGCTGGAGGATCTAAGGCCTTTGGTAGGTGGGCCGATTCTAAGATAAAAACTAGGAAGGGCTCACTTCTAGCAACCTTCATGCTCTGCCTTACCCTATTTATAGATGATTACTTTAACTGCCTAACAAGTGGGTCAGTTATGAAGCCTATAACAGATTCTCACAAGATTTCAAGGGCCAAACTAGCCTATATAATCGATGCCACAGCAGCTCCAGTATGCATGATAGCTCCTATATCATCCTGGGCTGCAGCAGTATCTGGCTATGCAGAAAATAGCCATATGTCAGGTATAGAGCTATTTATAAAAGCTATCCCCTTTAATTTCTATTCGCTATTAACCCTATTTTTTGTTATATCAATTATAGTATTTAACCTAGACTTTGGTCCTATGAAAAAATATGAAAAAAAGGCCAGTAAAGGTGAGGATATTAGTATTAGAAAAGATAGCTCCCTAGATAAGCTTACAATAAATGATGGAGGAGCTGTAATAGATTTAGTATTACCCATCATAATTTTGATAGTATCAAGTGTTTTAAGCCTGATAAATGTAGGAGGATTTTTTGATCCTAAAAGTGCCTACTACCATGACTTTGTAAATGCCTTTGCTAATACTGACTCATCAGTAGCCCTAGCTATGGGATCTATCATAGCCCTTATCCTAACTATAGGATATTTTGTTTGTAAAAAATCCCTTAGCTTTGAAAATTCAATGGAATCTATCTCAGAAGGTTTTTCATCTATGACATCAGCTATCCTAATCCTTACCATGGCGACTAGCCTTAAAAATATAACCAATGACCTATTAGCCTCTGCCCAGTTTGTAGGAGGACTTATGGAAAATGCTGCAGGTAACCTGGATAATTTCCTACCAGCCGTAATATTTGTAGTTGCAATCTTTCTAGCCTTTGCAACAGGAACTAGCTGGGGGACCTTTGGTATATTAATCCCTATTGTAGTATCTATGTTTGATCCAACTAACCCTATATTTTTTATAGGCATATCAGCAACCCTATCAGGATCGGTATGTGGAGACCACCTATCACCAATATCAGATACAACTATAATGTCATCAACTGGGGCATCTTGTAACCATATAGACCATGTAAAAACCCAGTTACCCTATGGTCTAAGTGTAGCAGCAATATCCATAATCGCTTATATAATAGCAGGCTTTACCTACTCCTACCAGCTATCTTTAGTTTTTGGATTAACATGTATCCTAGCTGTGATTTTCATATTAAAAAATAAGGAAAAAAGAGCTGGTGAAACTTATAACTAGGGGAATTAAACCTTAAACTTTTGACAATATTAGCTATTATGTATATAGTTATTCTTAGATAAAAGATTTATAAAAAGAATGGAGAATAACAGATCATGGAAACTGGACCCTACTATATATTAATATCTGCCCTAGTAATTTTAGGCTTATTAATCATAAATGGAATAATAACTGCCATCCATACCAGCCTAATAAGTTTGGATATAAATAAATTAAAAGAAATGGATGAAAATGGAGATAGTAAGGCTAAGTCTTTAATAAAGATAATCTCTAATCAAGATGGGCTAAACCAATCCTTTGCTATAATGAATATGCTCTTATCATTAATAACCATAGCCTACTTTGCCAAAAAAGCCCAGGCCCTAGACATAGATGGTCACCTACCAAGCAAATATCTAGTCATACTTGCTATATTAATTTATATATTTATAAAAGTAATATTTGTAGATAAAATCCCTGAAAGGATAGGAGTTATCTATCCCATAAAAATATCTAAAACTTGTGTTGGACTTACTAAACTAATACTAGTTATAACTAAGCCTATAGTTAAATTCTCAACGTCAGTAACCAACCTATTTATGAAAATATTTGGGATAGAAGCAAAAATCATCCAAAAACAAGTAACAGCCGAGCAGATAAAATCAATTATCCAAATAGGTGAAGACCAGGGTATCCTAAGGCCTATGGAATCAAAGATGATCCATTCCATAATGAACTTTGATAACCTATTAGCAGAAGAGGTTATGACAGCAAGACCCGATGTATTTATGATAGATATAAATGATGAGGAAAAGAGCTTTATCGATGAATTTATCAAAATGAAACATGCAAGGATACCTGTCTATGAGTCAGAATTAGATAATATCCTAGGCATACTTTATACCAAAGACTACCTGTTAAAGGCAGCCAAGGTTGGTTTAAAAAATGTTGATATTAGTAAACTAATAAAGCCAGCCTACTTTGCTCCTGATAAGATAGAAACAGACAAACTTTTTTCTAAAATGCAAAAAGAGCATATCCATATGGCAGTTCTTATAGACGAATATGGGGGCTTTTCAGGTGTAGTTACTATTGAAGATTTGATAGAGGAGATAGTAGGAGACCTAGATGACTCCTATGATAGGGATACCCCAGAGATTATGGAAAATGAAAGAAATGTCTTTGTAGTCAAGGCATCGGTATCCATCAAGGATTTAAATGAGAAAATAGGCATAGATATAGATGAAGAAAATGAAAGTTATGACTCACTGGGTGGCTTTATAATAGATAGGCTAGGATATATACCAGAAGAAGGCTCCAATGTTAGCCTATCTTATAACGGTTTTGAAATAAAAATCCTCTATATAGAAGATAGAAGAATCAAGGCCTGTAGGATTAGAAAACTAAAAAGCCAAGCAGATAAAAAATCTAATAAGTAAGATAAAACTAAGCTGGAATAACATTTCTAGCTTATTTTTTTACCCTTAGGTCTAATAAGATCTTTATATAAAAATTATAGGGCTAAGGATTTTAAATAAAGATGAAAATTGCCTTTAAAATTTATGTTTGCTATAATAATAAAAAGGTTTGCATATTAATTTATTATTTTTTATTGAGACATTGGTAAAGGAGCAAACCTATATTATTAAGGAGGATTAATGAAAGGAAAGAAAAAACAGATAAGTGTTTTGATACTTAGCCTGATTTTTATTATAGTGGGATCTGTAATAGCTAACTATTTTAATACTTCAAGATATAGTGTTGATGTAGAAAGGGTTTACTTTGAAACAGAAAGAGGAGTTTTATCAGGACTCTTATATAAGGGTAAGGATGTTGATGAAACTAATCCTAGACCTACCCTAGTAACAACCCATGGCTATTTAAATTCTGATGAAATGCAAGATGCCCCAGCCATAGAAATGTCTAGGCGTGGCTATGTAGTCCTAGCCTTAGACCAGTATGACCATGGTCATTCTAAGGGTAATAAGGAAAATACTGGCACCTTTATGAATTTCTGGCCAAAGTCTATCTATGATGCAACAAGGTTTATGTATGATAAAGACTATGTTCTAAAGGATAAGAAGAAAAATGGAATCATAGCAGTAAGTGGCCACTCTATGGGTGGTTTTTCAAGTACTATGGCTATCCTAGATGATCAAAAAGACTTTGAAAAAACTGGGATTAAAAAAATTAGGGCCCAGCTATCAGCAGGTAGTGATCATTTCTGGCCAAACAATCTGGGTATTGAAAATAAGGATCTTATAGCAAGCATGGATGATAGGTATATAGGAAAAATTGCAGGCCAGTTTGATGAGTTTTTCTTTAATGCCGAGGGTCAACCAGGCACTGTTGTAAAGAAAAATTATGTAGGAACACCTGAGGGTATGGCGATCTTAGAGCAGGATAAGCCTAAAAGTGATACCTGGTATGATACAAAGTCAAAGGGTAAGAGAATAATCTACCAACCTTACCAAACTCATCCATGGAACCATTTTTCTAAGGCAACTACCAAGGATATGCTAGATTTTTATGATGTAGCCTTTGAAGGATACAAGGATGATATCAAAGAGATAGATTCAAATAATCAAATATGGATGTATAAGGAAGCAGCTGAAGGAGTTGCCCTAGTTGGTTTTTGTCTATTCATTATAGCCTTTGCAGGATTTTTATCAGACCTTAAAGTATTTTCAAAGATAAAGACTTTTGAAAAAGACGATCTTATCCTAACAGATGATAGTATGGAGGCAAGCTTTAAAAGAAAGCTAGTATTTGTAATAGCTATGATAATCCCTGCTATTATATTCTCCCCAGTCTATGCTGGAGATATAAACTCAAATGGGATGATCACTCTAAACTACCTTTCTGTAATTATGGGTATCTTTGCCCTAGTAGGCATATTAATGAATATTAAATATAAAAGAAAGTCCTGGCTATCAAATGGCTTATTAATTATTTTAGCAAGTGCCATGCTTTTTCTCCTAACTAAGTTTACTATCTTTAAAGATAGTGAGGCCTTCCAAGGACCTACTGTAAATAGGATAGTAACCTGGGCATTAATATGCTCAGCTATAGGGATCTTTATAAATTCCTTTGGCTATCTACTTAGAAATGATGGAGGGAAGAATATAGGCTTATATGAATATGGTCTTAAGGCAAACATAGTAAGTATATTACTATCTTTAATCCTTGCCCTAATAGTTTCTTTTATCTCTTACCTAATACTATTTGTAATTGATATGACTCTATTAGTAGACTTTAGACTATGGACTGTGGCCTTTAAAACCTTTGAACCTACTCACCTATTAGCAGCCCTTAAGTATATGCCACTATTTTTCATCTACTATTTATCTGCAGGAGCAGGATCTGTAGTTAACTCAAATACTGGCAATACCTTTAGTAAATACCTAAAGGCTGTCCTAATAAATGTAGGAGGTATAACAATATGGCTAATCCTACAATATGGTAAGCTATTTATAACAGGATCTGCTATGTATCCAAATGATGCCCTATCAGGTATCCTCTTAGTAGCCCTAGTGCCAAGCCTAGCCTTTGCCTTTATAACTACTAAATTTCTTTATAACAAAAATAAAAATATATACCTAGCAGCCTTTATAAACACAATTATGCTAACCATGATGACAGTAGCAAATACTGCCATATACTTCCAATAAAATAAAATCTTTAATAGGTCTTATTCTAACTTTCTAGAATAGGGCCTATTTTTATACATTTATTCATGTTTTATTAGCTATAATAAATTATCCTAATAATAATTTGTTATGAATATTTTACATAAAAATATTTCTTTGTGGATATAATAATATAAGAGGTGATAATATGAGCAATAATTTATTAGAAGTAAATAAGCTAAGGTCATGGTATGAGTCGGATAAGGATATCCTTAAAGGCTGTGATTTTAGTATTAATGAAAATGAAAACTTGGCCCTAGTTGGAAGTAATGGATCTGGAAAGACTACCCTGATAAAAACTATATTGGATATCCATCAAAAATTTAAAGTTGACTCAGTTAAGTTTAAACAAGAGCAAAAAGAATTTAAGGATATTGACTTTAAACTATCACGTTTGGGTGTATTTTCTGAAGATAATGCCTTTAAATATTGGAGTTTTGAAGAATATAGCAAATTTTTACATAAGGCCTACAAAAAGGATAGGGATATTGACTATGAAAATTATATGATAGATAATTTTAACTTTAGAGATTATCTAAAATATCCTGTTACAGATCTATCCTTTGGAAACAAGAAGAAATTTTTCATAATAGCTGCCCTAAGCTTAAAGCTACCCTTGATTATCCTAGATGAGCCGGTAGATGGCCTAGACTTTGAATCAACTATATTTTTATATAAGATAATCAAACAATACAAGGAATTTGGCTCTGTCTTTATGGCAACCCACATACTAGAGAGCATCAAGGAATCTTGTGATACATATATCCTCTTAGATAAGGGAAAGATCCATCCTAAAATGGAAGTAAAAAAAGATTTAGATGTAGCAGATATATTAAATAAAATTAAGGTGAGAGAGTATGATTAAGGTATTTTTAAAAGACTTATTTTCAAAATCTCAAGTGGTCAAATACCTACTAGTAGCATTTTTATTATACTATGGGCTAGATTATTACCTAAAGAATAACCAGCTAAGCATAGATTTTAATATAAGGCTAATCATTTACATAATGGCTGCTATAGTCTTTACCATATACTTTTTTATAAAAACCTATACTAGTAGAGAAAATATAGGAGTTTACTATAGCCTTCCAGCTACATATAAAAATATAAATACAAATTTTATAGGGGCCCTAATTTTAGATACCTTATTTAGAAAAATACTGCTCATATGTATATTTCTATACATGATAAAGGCTCCCCTTGATGCCTTTATAATAATATTGACACTAACTCCAATAACTGTAATTATAGGATCTATCCCTTGTGTAAAAAATATTAGTGTAATTAGAAAAATAATAGTTTTCATCCTTTCCCTACTAGGGGCAGGGGCAATTATCTTTACCTATATGAACTTTAAAATAAAACTAAGCTACTTAATCTATTTAGGTATTTTACTAATATATCTACTTATAATAAGGATAATTTACCTAAAAGATATAGAATTTGGCCTAGTAATAAGCTCAGCTATAGCAAAAATAAAATCTAGAAATTACTTTTTTAAATTTGTAATAGCTGAAAATGTCTATATTGTTAATACCCTAGCCATAATAGCCATGGTAATTTTCTTAAATTTTCTAATGCCAGCTAATCTAAGGCTACCTATGACCCTAGCAGTAGCAACAGTAAATACCCCTATAATGACTATATTTTCAACAGATGAAAAGATAGGAGATTATAAAAAAATGCTACCTTCTAAATATAAGTCCCTAGATAAGGACTACCTAAAAGTACTACTTATCTACTTTTTACTAATTCACCTATTAATCCTAGGTTTGAATATAAATAACCTGTCCTTAAAAGTGATACTAGGCCTAGTAGGTTTTGTAATATTAGATACAGGCATTTCATTTTACCTAGAAAAAAACCACCCTATAAAGGGTAAGAAAACTACCATAGAAATCTGGAGATCACCTAGGAAATATATTTTAGGATGCCTAGTGTTTTTACTAGCATTTTTATTTTTTGTCATATTTTAGCACACTCAATTCTTGGATTAAAAACAAAAGGAGGAAAAAATGGGAAAAAAAGTATTTAGAATTATAATTGCTATAATTTGGTTTGTTGTTGCAGGATTATGTTTTAAAAGAAATGACATAGCCTTTGCTGTTATTAGTGCTGTATTAGGTATAGGATTTTTATATAAGGCAATTACAACTAAAGAAGAAGTTGCTAGGTAAGTAAAAATTACATCCAAGAATTACCATAGTTTTGAAAGGTCCATTTAAATTTTAGATGGATCTTTTTTATATAAGTAAAATTTAGGAAAATAGGGTAAATATTTAATATAGTATGGATCATATCTAAAAGTCTTTTGTTAAATTTATTTAACAAAGTAGCTTAAGAAGCTTTTTAAATGATATCATATACATAAGAAAGGTGGACATATATGAAGAGGATATTACTTTTATTAGCCATTATTTTATCTTTTACAGGTTGCTCAAAAAAGGATGATTCTGTAAGCAAAAGTGAAACACAATCAAAAAATAGCTTTGTTATAGATTCATATAAAAATGAGCCTATTAAAATTGCATCTGGCTCTGAAAATAAGGAGCTGGAGGGTATTATTGAAGAATTTGCCAAAGAAAATAAGCAAAATATAGAAATAGAATATATGGGTTCTTTGGATATGGTAAGAGAGCTTGAAAATGAAGATATAGGATATGATGCTATTTGGCCAGCTTCATCCATATGGATAGACCTAGCAGATAGCAAGGTTAAGCTTAAACATGAAAAGACTATATCTATATCACCTGTAGTTTTTGCTATAAATAAAGACTTATCTGATAAGTTAGGCTTTTCCAACAAGGAGGTAAAAACCTCTGATTTAATTGAAGCTATCAGAGATGGGAATTTAAAATTTATGATGACCAACGCAAGTAGGTCAAACTCTGGTGCATCTTTTTACCTAGGTGTTCTAACAGCCCTATCAGAAGATAAAAAAACCCTAACAGATGCTGACTTAGATAATGAAAATTTAAAAAAGGATATGAAATCTCTTCTAGAGGGGGTATCTAGGTCATCAGGATCTTCAAATTGGCTAGTAGACCTATTTTTAGAGGGTGGCTATGATGCTATGGTTAACTATGAGGCCCTAGCTATCAAAACCAATAATGAGCTAATTAAAGAGGGTAAAGATCCCCTACAAATCATATATCCATCAGATGGATTATCCATATCTGACTCTCCCCTAGTTTATATAGATAAGGGTGATAAGGAAAAGGAAGAAAGATTTTTAAAATTGCAAGATTACCTGCTTAGTGACAAGGGCCAGGATGAGATAGAAAAAACTGGAAAAAGATCTGCTTATGGAAAGGTTTCTGAGAAAAATGCTGATGTTTTTAACCCTAAGTGGGGGATTGATATAGATAGGCCACTAAACCCAATTAGGTTTCCTAAAAAAGATGTTATTAAAAAAGCCCTAAGCCTTTACCAAAAAGAGCTAAAGAAAAAGTCTATGACAGTCTTTGTCCTAGATTACTCAGCATCAATGACAGGAAATGGAGGCTATGATCAAATGCTAGAATCCCTTAAACAAATTTTCACTAAGGAGGCTGCTAGTAGGTCTATGCTTTTATCAAATCCTGATGATATAAATATAATTATCCCCTTTGGAACTGAGGTTTTGGGCATAGAAAAGGTTAGTGGTGATTATGATAAGTTAGAAGAAGTCTATGATAGGCTGGCAAGTAAATATAAGGCAAATGGATCAACCTATATGTTTGAGGCCTTAGAAAAAGCCATAGAAACTATTAACTCCTATGATAAAAAAACCCTTGATGAATATAACCCATCCATAGTTTTACTAAGTGATGGCAAGGCCAATGGACAGTTAAGCTTTAGTGATTTAAAATCTTATTATGAAAATCTAGCAAGGGATATTCCAATATTTTCTATTACCTATGGTAGGGCAGATGAGCATGATCTAAAAGAGTTGGCAAAAATGAGTAAGGCTAGAGTTTTTGATGGTAAAACTGATATGCAAAAGGCCTTTTTAGAAGTGAAAGGATATAACTAATGGATTCATTTAGGCAAAATATAAGGGGCCTTATAGTAGCCCTAGTAGTATTTTTGCTCCTTGTGTTTATCTTAAAATGGAACTACTTTGTAGGAGCAGCCATCTCCCTCTTATCCTTTGGAGCAACCTATCTTTTATCAACACCAAGGCTTAAAATTGGTAATACTGATATTGAAAATATGAATAATGCCATAGAGTTAAAAGAAATCTATGACTCATCCAAGCTAAAGATGATAGAGATAAGAAAAAATGCTTCATCTATAAATGATAAAAATATAAGAAATCTAAGTTTAAACCTAGCAAAAATAGGAGATGATATTATTAAGTACCTAGAGGATAAGCCCAAGGATATATCAACATCTCGCCATTTTTTAGATTATTACCTATCTACTGCAAAAAGTATAGTTGAAAATTACAATAATTTAGATAAGGGGGGAGTTAGCGAGGAGAAATTTATAGAAATTAAGGAAAATACCGAAAAATCTATAAGGCTACTAACTGAAATTTTTAAAAACCAAAGAGATTCCTACCATAAGGAAGTAATAAATGACCTTAAGATTGAAACAGACCTTTTAGAAAAGACTGTAAAATTGGGAGGAGATAAATAATGAAAAAACGAATATGGGGTCTTATCCTACTTGTAGTAATCATAGCTGGTGCAGGATTTTATATGTGGCAGGATTCCCAAAAAAAAGAAGAAGTAAATATAACAGGTCTAATAGGGGGAGAAAAGATTGGCCTAGTTGAAAGTGATAATTTTAAAAAAGATATCAAAGATGATTATAATTTGACCTTTGACTATAGCAAGGATGGGTCTTTGGATATGGTTAACTCCTACCCAGATGATATAGACTACCTATTTCCATCTAGCCAACTTGCCCTAGAACTATTTAAACACAACGGGGGATCTTATAAAGAATCTGATATAGTCTTTAATACTCCCATAGTCTTATACTCTAGAAAGCTAGTTGTAGATGGCCTTATAAAAGAGGGCATAGTCGATAAGCAAGATAATGTTTATTATATAGATATGGTAAAACTATCTAAGCTAATGGATGAAGAAAAAAACTGGATAGATATAGGCATAGATGACTTATATGGCCAGGTTCTAGTCGATACTACAGATCCAAACAAATCAAATTCTGGAAATATGTTCCTTGGCCTACTGGCTAATGCCCTAAATGGAAATAAGTCTATAACAAATAAGGAGCTTCCTATTATAAAGGAAAAACTTAAGAAGATATATACAAATATTGGATATATGCAGCCATCATCAGCTGATATGTTTAACCAATTTCTAAGACAAGGGGTTGGGGCATTCCCTATTATAGCAGGCTATGAAAGTCAACTTTTAGAATTTTCAAAAACTGACCCTGATATGTATAAAAAAATCAAAGATGATATTATAATGATCTATCCAAAACCAACAGTTTACTCATCCCATGTATATATAGCCCTGACAGATAATGGGAAAGTCGGTTTGGATGCTTTAAAAAATGAGAAAGTCCAAGCCCTTGCTTGGAATGAACATGGATTTAGGACAGTTGTTGCAGGAAGTGAAGATTTAGAAACCTTTGATGTAGATACCATGGCAAAATCTATAAAACAAGTAATGAATATGCCAAGACTAGATATAATGCTTGATCTAATGCAAGCTGTAAAATAGGAGTAAATATGGGAAAATTAAGTTTAGATGATCTGATGAATGATTCACAAAAAGAAGAAGTTTTAGTAGATAAAAAACAATTAGCTATAAAGGCAGAAGAAGAAGTTAGAAAGGTAAGTCCAGAACAAAGAGTAGAAATTGATAAGATAAAACAAGACCTAGACCTTAGAGATAGTGAGTTAATAAGTATCTATGGATCTAATTGTCAAAAAGAGATAGCAGATTTTAGTAAAAATATCCTTAAAGAAGTAAAAAGTAAGGATGTTGATGAAGTTGGTGAGATGATGACAGATCTGATGTTTAAACTAAAAGATCTTAAAGATCCTGACCAATCAGATAACTTCTTCTCAAATCTTTTTAACAAACCAAAAAGGTCTATAGAAAAATATATAGCCCAGTTTGAATCCTTGGATACTCAAATAGATAAAATATCAGCCAACCTTGAAACTTCAAGGATGGACTTATTAAAGGATATATCAATCTTTGATAACCTCTATGACCAAAACCTCAAATATTTTAGACAGTTAAACACCTATATCCTAGCTGGAGAAGAGAAGATTAAAGAGCTTAGGGAAGAAGATCTACCTAGATTATATGAAAGTGCCAAAGGCTCAGATGATCAAATGGCCATGCAGGTAGTAAAAGACTTTGAGGATAAAATAGATAGGTTTGAAAAAAGAATATTTGACCTAAAAACTTCAAAGGCAGTAGCCATCCAAACTGCCCCACAAATCAAGCTAATCCAAAATAATGACCAACTTTTAGTAGATAAGATTACAGATACTATCAATAATGTAATTCCACTTTGGAAAAGCCAGGTTGTTATAGCCCTAGGAGTTAGCAGGCAAAAAAGAGTTACTGATATGCAAAAAGAAGTTTCAGATAAGACTAATGAACTTTTAAGAAAAAATGCAGATAAGCTAAAACAAACTACCCTAGATATCCAAAAAGAAGCCCAAAGATCTACCATAGATGTTGAAACTATAAGAGAAGTAAATGATAAATTGATAGAGACCATAGAAGAGTCAGTAAAGATTAAAAATGAAGCCAAGGCAAATAGGGCTGAGGCTGAAAAAGAACTATCAAGTATCCAACATGACCTAGAAGATAGGATAAGAAAAACCCTATCCATAGAAGAATAAAAAATAATCCCAAGGCTAAGTTCTTGGGATTATTTTTATTTGTACTACTTAACTAAGATTTTACCTACTAGCTTCTAGTAGACTTAGGTCAAAAAGGTCGTTGTAGACTTTTAAAAACTCAAAGGATCCTTCTAGGATATGGATATTTTCATAGCCAAGGTTTTTTAAAAGTTTCATGGCCTTTTTAGCCTTGCTACCATTTGAATCATATAATAAGACCTTCTTATCCTTTGAGATCTGACTTAAAGATTTTCTAAGATCTGAAAAAGGAAGAAGCTTAGCAGAGTGTAGGTGGCTCTTATCATAGATTTCTTTATCTCTTAAATCATAGATATCATAATCATAGATGGTATTAGATAAATCTTTTAACCTTACAAATTTCACCTTACCTTCTTTTACTTCTATGGCTTGTTTAGCTAGGGTATTTATAGGGTCTTCTACCTTAGAATATAGGGGTTGGTAGATTAGCTCTAGGTCATATAGGTCATAGATATCAGCCTTCATCTTTATCATAGCCCCTATAACATCTATTCTTTTATCAACTACTCCAGGCCCTACCCCTGAAGCTCCTAGGATTTTGCCTGTATTTTTATCAAAGATTAGCTTGATACATATTTTTTTAGCATCTGGCATGATCCCTACCCTATCTGTTGAAGAAATTAGGGTGCTTTCATAATCAATGCCCAAATCTATGCACGTTTTTCACTAAGACCAGTAGCTGCCACATTTAAATCAAAGCTTCTTAGGGCAAAACTTCCTATAAACTTAGGTGTCTTGGTTTTTTTGCCTACTAGGTAGTTGGCCAAAAATTTAGCTTGTCTATGGGCTGGCCAGGCTAGGTTAAGTTTTTCTTTTTTCCCTGTTATAAAATTTTCTACTTCTATTACATCACCTATGGCAAAGATATTTTCATCACTTGTTCTAAAATTATCATCAACCTTGATCGAATCATTTGCTGTAAGTTCTAGCTTAGATAATTTGGCTAGGCTACTATTAGGTCGACTTCCTAGGGCTAGAATATTTAGGTCAGATCTTATCCTAGATCCATCATCAAAGATAACCTCCTTATCACCTATCTCAACTAGGTTTTTATCTGATATAACATTAATATGATCTTTTAGGTTAGCCATGATAAAGGCCTTGATTTCATCATCTACCTGTTTTAATAAAGAAGTAGGCTTTCTTATTAGGATGCTTACATTTTTTCCTAGGCTATTTAGGTTTTCAGCTGCTTCTATGGCTACAAAGCCAGCCCCTGCTACAAAGATATCTTTGACTTCGTTTTCATTAATATATTTTCTAATATTTTCTACATCACGGACATCTTTGACAAAAAAGACATTATCCTTATCAGTTCCCTTTATAGATGATGGTACATTTTCTATAGTTCCTGGTGCTAGGACGAGGTAGTCATAGCTTTCATCAAATTCTTTATTTTCTTTTATATCCCTTACCCTAACAGATTTATTTTCTCTATCTATGCCTATTACTTCATGCAAAGCTTTGGCATTGATATTTGAGCCTGATTTAAAGGAATTTTCATCTCTAAATATTAGGCTTTTACTATTTTTTATATCATAGGATAGGTAGTAGGGGATCTCACAGTTACCAAAGGCCATATCTCTACCCTTATCAAACATTATTATTTGAGCGCTTTCATCCAAACGTCTGAGGTTAGTGGCAAAGGTAGCACCAGCGGCTACTGCTCCAACTATTACAACTTTCATATTTCATCCTTTCATCTTCTTTTTTTATTTTTACCCAAGTAAGGTAAAAAAAATACCAGCCAAAAGCTAAGTGAACTGACCTTTGTCAAGTAGACAATCAATTTAATTTAAAATTTAGTATTAGGA
>JAPJPH010000117.1 GCA_030825745.1 Anaerococcus sp. | reverse complement strand
AAATTCAAGTTCCTTATCCCTAATTAAAGAAAATATTATAAAAGATACTAACAACATAGATATTATTAATAGGGATATAAATTTGGTAAATAATGAAATAATTAGAATAAATGATGATATTACTGAATTAACCAGGGATAAGACTTTAAATGAAAAATTAAAAAATGATTTGATAAAAAATATCAAAGATAATGATCAAAATAGGAAAAATTTAGATCTGAGCATACAAAAATACCAAGAAAATCTTAAAGATAATGGTGAAAATATCGAATCATTAAAGGTTAAAATAAATGAGCTATCTATTGAGAATGATAAATTAATTAGTCTAAATGATAAGTTAGAAGAAGAAATAAAATCAATAGACATCAAGAAAATGGAACTAACTTATAAATTAGAAATGGTAAAGGATAAGTACGAGTCTATCCTAGATGAAATAAAACCATATCTAAGAGAAGATCTTAGTTTAGTAAAAGAAAAATATAAAAATTCAGATATTAAAAATATAAGTAAGAAAGATTTAATTAATATACAAAAAGAATTAAATAAAATAGGATATTTTGATGAGAGATCATCTGATACTTATAACCATGCAAAAAAAGAATATGATTTTATTGAAAAACAAATGAATGATCTTTTAAAATCAAAAAAAGATATAGAAGACCTTATAAAAAAACTTGAAGGAAAAATGAAAGATGAGTTTGTAGAAAAATTCAACTTAATAAGTGAAAACTTTACTAGGATATATAAAATTCTATTTATGGGTGGGGATGCCAAGTTATATTTAGATAGTGAAGATACCCTAACAGCTGGTGTTGAGATTAAAGCAAAACCTAGTGGGAAAAGCGAAAAATCATTATCCCTCTTATCTGGAGGCGAGAAGGCTTTAACAGCAGTGGCCTTGTTATTTTCTATATTTGAGATAAATCCAGCTCCCTTTGCTATATTAGATGAGATAGATGCAGCTCTAGATGAGAGTAATATAAAAAGGTATATAGATTATTTAAAATCCCTAGCAGATAAAACTCAATTTATAATGATAACACATAGGCAAACAACCATGAAATTAGCTGAGAAAATCCATGGAGTTACTATTGGAGATGATGGAATAAGCAAAATTTATTCCATTGACTTTGCCGATAATTGAAAATAAAACAGCTAAAAGTACAATTATATAGATATTGATATAAGAATAAGGAGGATCTATGGCAATTAGAAATATAAGAATAGAAGGCGATGAAATACTTAGAAAAAAATCTAGGCTAGTACCTTCTGTTACAGATAAAATTAGAACCTTACTAGATGATATGGCACAGACCATGTACCAAGCTGACGGCGTGGGTCTTGC
Source organism: Anaerococcus sp. (assembly GCA_030825745.1). GTDB lineage: Bacteria > Bacillota > Clostridia > Tissierellales > Peptoniphilaceae > Anaerococcus. Next base: position 2,476 of record JAPJPH010000117.1, on the reverse strand, counting down.
AGCCCCTCAAGTAGGAATTTTAAAAAGAGTTATAGTAGTAGATCCACGAGATGATAGTACAGGTCTAGTTAAACTAGTAAACCCTGAAATTATAGAGTCAGATGGAGAACAAATTGGGATAGAAGGTTGTCTTTCTATACCAAATTTTAACGCTACAGTAAAAAGAGCAGAGCATGTTAAAGTAAAATACTTAGATGAAAATGGTAATGAAAAAATCTGGGATGCCCATGGGTTTCCAGCAGTTATTCTTTCACATGAAATAGACCATCTTGACGGTATTTTATTTAGAGATAAATATATAGATGAAATAAGGTATGAAAAAGAAAATGCTTAATATATGTTTTATGGGAAATCCAAAGTTTGCACTAAAAACTTTGGATATTCTTTATAATGATGAAAATTTCAATATAAAACTTGTAGTAACATCCAAGGATAAAAAAAGATCAAGGGGAAAAGTAACACCTACTCCAGTAAAAAAGCTGGCAGGTGAATTGAATTTAGCAGTCGAGACCCCAGATTCTGTTAATACAAAAGAGTTTATAGATACCCTAGATAGACTTGATATAGATTTTATAGTAGTAGTAGCCTTTGGACAATTAATTAAAGAGGGACTATTAGAAAAATACAAGGATAGGATAATAAACCTCCATCCATCAGACCTACCAAAATACAGGGGAGCTAGCCCTATACAGTTTTCCCTATTAAATGGAGAAAGTACAACAGCTGCATCTACTATGCTTATAGAAGCAGGTATGGATAGTGGCGATATATTAATCAAAGAATATCTAGATATACAAAAAGATGATAATTATACTACTTTAGAGTCCAAACTTTCTGAATTGGGAGCCTATGCTATAAGAGATACACTTTTAAACTTTGATAAGGTATATAAAGAAAGAATCAAACAAGATGATAATAAAGCTACTTATTGTACAAAAATATCTAAGCAAATGGGAAAAATTAACTGGAAAGATTCTAGTTTTAAAATTATAAATCAAATAAGGGCCTTAAACGAATATCCAAAGGCATATTTTTTATATGATGATGTAAGTATAAAAGTACTTGAAGCAGAAGTTTGCGAAAATTTAAAGGCTAAGCCTGGTGAAGTATTATACAAGGATCCTAAAAATTTAATTGTAATAGGAACAGGAGATTTTCCAATAAAAATAACTAAGCTTCAGTATCCAGGGAAAAAAGCCATGGATACTAAATCTTTTCTAATGGGAAATACTATACAGGAGAGTAAAATTTTAATAAATGAATGATTTAAACCTAATATTTATCTGTTTGACAAATGTTTTATTTGAAGATAAAAAAAGCAATGAACAATTAAATTATATTTCAAATAAAGCTGAGAATTTTGCCTATGTTAGTAAGGTGGTTTATGGAGTTTTAGAAAATAAATTATACCTAGATTATATTATAGGCAAAATTTCTACAACTAGGGTAAATAAAATACATAAAAACGTTCTAATTATTTTAGAAATAGGAATATATAACATACATTTCTTAAATACCAAGGACTATGCTATAGTAAATAACCTAATTGAGCTTACAAAAAAGAAAAATAAAAGATCATCTGGCTTTGTAAATGCAATCTTAAGAAATTATATAAGAGATGAAAAAGACTTATCAAAAATATATATTAAAGATGATCTAAAATCCCTATCTATTAGATATTCTACACCAGTAAATATAGTAAAATATATATATGACAATTATGGGATGGATTATTTAAAACAATTTCTAAGATATATAAACTCCGAGCAAAAATTTGTAATTAGAGTAAATACCCTAAAGACTGATAGGAGTAGTCTATCAAAAGCTTTAGAATCTAAGGGATATAGAAATAAAGAGTCAACTATATCAAAAAATGCCTTGATAATTGAAAATCCTACCGATATATTTAACTTAGATGAATTTAAAAAGGGACTTTTTACCATCCAGCAAGAAGCAAGTATGAAGGTAGTTGAAGTCCTAGATCCAAAAGAAGAAACAAAAATATTAGACCTATGCGCAGCACCAGGAACTAAAACAGGATATATGGGTGAGTATACAAAAAATAATTCATCTATATTGGCAAATGATGTATCTACAAAAAAATTAGATTTAATTAGAGAAAATATTTCAAGGTTGTCTTTACTAAACATTGACCTAGTATCATTTGATGCCAGTATATTTAAAAGTGATCTTTTAAACAAGTTTGATTATATACTAGTTGATGCTCCATGTTCTGGACTTGGAGTTATGGGAAGAAAACCTGAGATAAGATATAATAGGGATATGAATACTATCAAGAATTTGTCTATGTTACAAAGAAAAATTCTTGATAATGCTATAAAATACCTAAAACTAGGGGGATACTTAGTATACTCCACATGTACGATTGGCAAAATAGAAAATCTTGATAACTTTTTATATTTAAAAAATAAAGATCAGCTAGAAAATATCAAAATAGAAGGCAAAGAATATATAG
>JAPJPH010000116.1 GCA_030825745.1 Anaerococcus sp. | reverse complement strand
TGTAAGTATGGCTGGGATCATAAATGATAAAAGCGAAATAATGACAAAAAAAAGAGAACTGATGAGCTTTATCTCATTAGAAGATAAGTATGGGGAAATAGAAGTTATAATATTTCCAAATGTATATAAGAAATATAGGTCATTAATAGAAAATGAGGAGGTAGTCCTAGTAGAAGGATCACTCCAAGTTGATGATGGAGATATTAAACTTATAGCAAATAAGTTTTCTAAAATAAATGAAAAAAATTTCAAAACTCTATACTTAAAAACTGATTACTTAAGGTATAATGAAATTAGAAACTTTCTTATAAAAAATAAAGGTGATACACCAGTTATCATCCATTTTGAAGATTTAGACAAAAACGTCAAATTAAAAGAAGACTTATACTTTGATAATAATGATAAATCTATAAAAAAACTAGAAGAGTTTTTAGGAAAAGATAATGTTAAGATTACTTAAGGAGCATATATGAAAACTATAGGAATACTAACTAGTGGTGGAGATGCCCCTGGTATGAATTCTGCTATTAGAGCCTCAGTAAGAGAAGCTTTAAATAGGGGAATGCGTATCAAGGGAATCAGAAATGGCTATGACGGTCTTATGCAAGGTGATATATATGAAATGAATGTATCATCAGTTGCTGATATAATCCACAAAGGCGGTACTATATTGGGTACTGCTAGAAGTCTAGAATTTAAGAAACCAGAAGGCCAAAAAAAAGGAGCCCAAATTCTAAAAGACTATGGTATCGAAGGATTAATTGTAATTGGGGGAGATGGATCCTTTAAAGGAGCCAAGGCCCTATCAGATCTTGGAATAAAGACAATAGGAATCCCTGGAACAATAGATAATGATATGGGCTATACTGATTACACGATAGGATTTTTTACAGCAATAGAGACAGTAATTGATGCTATCGGTAAATTACGTGATACTTCATCATCCCATGGTAGGGCAGTAGTCATAGAAGTTATGGGTAGAAATTGCGGAGATCTAGCTCTTTATTCAGGGCTAGCTGGTGGTGCTGAATCAATCATTGTACCAGAGCATAAATTCTCTATCCAAGAGATCATAGATAAAATGGAGCATGGCAAAAAAAGAGGAAAACTTCACCACCTAATAACCCTTGCTGAGGGTGTAGGTGATCCATATTCCCTGGCAAATGAACTAGAAGAAAAAACAGGCATAGAAACTAAAGTAACTATCCTAGGCCATGTTCAAAGAGGTGGAAGTCCATCTTCTGTAGATAGATTATTAGGATCGAGCATGGGAGCCAGAGCTGTTAAACTTCTAGAAGAAGAGAAAACTGATATAGCTTTAGGCTATGTTGGTGGAAAAATTATAGAAGTAAGCATTGAAGAAGCAACAAAGAAAAAATCAGTATTTGATGAAAACTTATATGAAATAGCAAATTCACTATCAAGATAGGAGAAAAAAATGCAACCACAAATATTAAAAAAGACTAAGATAGTATGTACAATTGGACCATCCAGTGAAAAACCTGAAATATTAGAAGAATTAATAAACAATGGTATGAATGTCGCAAGATTAAACTTCTCACATGGAACCCATGAAGAACATCTTGCAAAGATGAAAACTATAAGAAGAATAAGAAGAAAACTTAATGTACCAGTAGCTATAATGTTAGATACAAAGGGACCAGAAATTAGAACTGGTAACTTTAAAGTAGATGAAATATTCCTAAAACCAGGAGATATATTTACCCTAACAACTAGAGATGTTGAAGGAGACCAATCAATAGTTTCAGTATCTTATGAAGGATTACCAGAAGATGTAGAAGTAGGTAGTGAAATATTTATAGATGATGGTCTAGTCCAACTTGAAGTTATAGAAATAAAAGATGGAACAGATGTTATATGTAAGGCTCTAAACAATGGTATTTTATCTGATCATAAGGGAGTAAACCTACCGGGTTCTAAAACAAACCTACCATCTATTACACCAAAAGATGTTGATGATATAAAATTTGGTATAGAAAATGATATAGACATGATAGCAGCTTCCTTTGTAAGAAAAAAAGAAGATGTTTATGATATAAGGAAAGTTCTTGAAGATCATGGTGGAAAACACATAAAAATTATCTCAAAAATTGAATCTCAAGAAGGTGTAGATAATGTTGATGAGATAATTGAAGCTAGTGATGGAATTATGGTAGCTAGAGGAGACCTTGGAGTTGAAATAAGAACAGAACTAATACCTATGGTTCAAAAAGAAATCATTAGAAAATGTAATGATGCTGCAAAACCTGTTATAACTGCAACTCAAATGCTAGATTCAATGATTAGAAATCCTAGACCTACCAGGGCAGAAACAACAGATGTAGCAAACGCCATAATAGATGGAACAGACTGTGTAATGCTATCAGGAGAGACAGCTGGTGGAAAATATCCTATAGAAGCTGTAAAAACAATGAGAAATATCTGCGTTACAACTGAGCTATCAGATGACTTTTATAAAAATATCTATGATATTAGAATCACATCATCTAACACAACTACAAACTCAATAGCAAGAGCTACTAGGGATATATCTGAAGAGCTAAAAGCAAAAGCAATAATTTCATGTACATCAAGTGGTAATACATCTAGAATAATCTCTAAATTTAAACCTAAAACAAATATAATAGCTGCAACTACAACAGATAGAGTAGCTAGACAGTTAGCTATAGTTTGGGGAGTATATCCGATGGTAATTCAAGAAGCAACTGAAACCGACGAACTAATAGAAAGAGCAATAGTAGCTGCACTTTCAGAAAATTTCGTAGAAGAAGGTGACCTAACAGTAGTAACTGCTGGTGTACCACTAGGAGTTAGCGGAACAAGCAACCTAATAAAAGTACATGTAATAGGAGATATACTAACAAGCGGTACAGGTATAGGAACAAAATCCGTATCTGGCAAAGTTGTAATGGGTTCAACTAGAAAAGAACTAGAAACTAACTTTGAAGAAGGAGATATAATAGTAGGTAAATTTACAGATGCTGATATAACAGAATTTATAGAAAAAGCATCAGCCATAGTAACAGAAACTGGTGGACTAACAAGCCACACAGCAGTAGCAGCAGTTCACTTTGGAATACCAGCAGTTGTTGGAGCAGTAAATATCCTAAACCTAGTAGAAAATGGATCAGTAATAACAGTAGACCCTATAGGTGGGGTAATATATAATGGAGAAACCAAAGTTATCTAATGATATTAAAAGATATTAAGATAATTGATATCCTCCAAGACGGCAGGGGCGTAGCAAAAACTGATACAAAGACAGTCTTTGTAGAAAATGCAGTGTATGGTGAAACCCTAGATGCCAAAATCACAAGTGAAAAGAAAAACTTTTATGAAGCTAGGAAAATTTCTAGCAAAGTAAAAAGTGATAATTATAGAAAACCTCCATGTCCATACTTTTATGAATGTGGAGGTTGTTCTATAATGGATATCGATTATAAAACACAAATAGAATTAAAAAAGAACCTAATAAAAAACGCCATAAAAAAATCATGCGCCATAGAACTTAATGATATAGAGATAGTAGAAAGTCCAGAACTAAGATATAGAAACAAGATTAGATTGCAAGTAGATAATAAAGGCAAGCTAAACTATCTTGAAAAATATTCAGATAAGAAAATAAGGATTAAAGACTGCCTTATAGCAAACACTCACATAGGAGATAACCTATCTGAAATAGAAAAAGTCTGTCTTGATATAAATTATAAATTTGAAGGTGCAATAAAAGAAGTAACTATCAGGTCAAATAAAAAAGAGATCCTAATAAATTTAGAAGGTGATTTTAATCAAGAGATAAAGGATTATATAAAAT
>JAPJPH010000115.1 GCA_030825745.1 Anaerococcus sp. | reverse complement strand
CATCAGGGATATCAACAAGGATATGGGTAGGAATTTTAAGGATATATTAATGGCTTTTTTTCTCATATCTGTTAAGAATATAAATTGTAAGTTGATACTTTTATTATTAGCCAAATTTACTTTCCTAGTTTCTATGATTAAAGAGTTTGAGTTACTGGTGAAATCAGGCTTTATATCTTCATTTAAATCTATTTTTTTATCTTTTTTATCATCTTCTATCATAACCTTAATATCATTTGAATTTGAATATAGGCTAAGATTATTTTTTATTAAATCTAAGTTTTTACCATCCAAAGATTTTGATATCTGATCGGCCCTTTGATTTAACTCTTCTTGTGCGTTATTCAAGTAGGTTTTTTGAAATATTATAAATACTGCCAGATGGATTATTAAGGTAAGGCTTATTAGGATAGTTATGGTTATTAGAAAGATTTTAGGAAATATTTTGGATTTTTTCATCATAACTCCATCATGTAGCCAACATTTCTGATGGTTTTTATGTTTTTAAGGTCTAATTTTTTTCTAAGCTCCTTTATATATACATCTATTACCCTATCAAAGGGGATATCTTGGTCAAACTTCCATACCTTATCTAGGATTTGTGACCTAGTTAGGGCTTGGTTTTTATTTTCAATTAGGACTTTTAGGATGTCCAGTTCTTTGACATGAACCAAAACTTCCTTATCACAAACGTAGGCCTTGTAGGTATCAAAGTTGACATAGGTATCATTTATCCTAAACTCAACCCTATCTTTTATATATTTTTTTCTAAGAGCCTCAATTCTTGCCTTTAAGACTGGCAGGGAGAAGGGCTTTTGTATAAAACCATCAGCTAGGTTTTCAAAGGCCCTTATTTTATATTCTTCATCTCCAAATGCTGTTAGGATTAGGGCTGGTCGATCACTTGTTTCTCTAATTTTTTTTAATAGGTCTAGACCATTTATCTCAGGCATTTTTATATCTAAAATATATAGGTCAAAGTCATTTTCTTTAAATAAATCATAAGCCCTGCTCCCATTTTCTGCTGCACTAACAACATAGCCAAACTCAGTTAAATATTCTTCTAAGCCTTCTCTTATAAAATTGTCATCTTCAGCTAGTAGTATTTTCAAAGTAAGCTCCTCTAATTTTTTATTCTATTATATATTATATATGATTAAATCTATGTTAATTTATATCTATAAGCAGGGTTTTAGGGTTTTTATTTAGAGCTTTAAATGAAGCAACAATTACTGAGCTAAGTAAAACTAGGCCCATAGCTAAGATTACATAAAGGATATATTTAGGATCTAAGCTAATATCTATAGATGTTAGGCTTTTGTTAAAGGATTCTAGTTCTGCTGAATAACCTAAATTTTGTGATGAAGCCATATTTGCTAAATTTTCATTTATAGAGCCTGTCACATTTTCTAATACTAAATCAGCTATTTTACTAGCTATTGGTTTGGCTAGGAAAAATGATAATACAAATGCTGGTATGCTTATAAAAATGACTTCTACTATAAATTGTCCTAGGATCTTTGCCTTTGAAATTCCTAGACTAAGGTAGATTGCAATTTCTTTACTCCTATTATTTATCCATAAGAAAAGTAGTAGGGTTGATATAATACTTACAAATACTAAAGATCCTAGGAAAATTTTATCGGCTAATTTATAGATTGATGATATAGATTGGTTTAGGGCTGGGTAATTATCAGATGATTTTATTAAATTATAGGAGTAAAAATCAATATCTAATCTTTTTATCTCATCCATAACCCTATCTAAGTTTTTATCACCACTTAGAAAAAATGTTGCATCTTGGTAGTTGGCACTTTCTATGCTTTTCCCATAAACCTTGGCCGCGGTATTTAAGTCTGTTATTATATTATTAGCATTTAATTCCTGGGCGTAGGTTACATTTTCTCCATCTTTAGCATCGAATATCCCCTTTATTGTAACTTCTACTTCTTCATCAGCCCTAGCTTCATTATCAGGGTCATAAATATTAGATTTTAGTTTTAGTTTATCTCCTACTTTTAGCTTATTTTTATCTGCCAAGGCCTTACTAATAATTGCCTTGTTAATATCCTTATCATTTAAATGACTACCTTCTAATAATTTATATACTTCTGATACAAACTTAGTTTCTTTAGCTGAGTCATTGACACCTGTCAGCATAACAGCCTTGGAAAAATTCTTGGCCCTTTCAGCAGATTGGTTATTATCTAAACTTTCATTTGATACTATTTTTTTATCTGCTAAGTCAGCTACACTATTTATTCTTTTTACGCTAGAGTCTATATTTTCATTATCTTCTATCTTTTTGATATCAGATCCTTTAATATTTCCAGATCCCCTAGCAGTTCCTTGGTTATAGGACCTATTTATTTCCATGGTAAAGGAATTTTGGATATTTTTAAAGGTTTCCTTACTTGCTTTATCTGTTCCATCTTTTATGGCAAAACTAACTATAGCAAGGCCAGCCATTATTAATATTACTAAAAATAAGGTTATTGACCTTACAAATTTTCTTATTACATAGGAAAATGCATTTTTTATCATAATCACCTCCTAGTATTGCCTTTGAACTAGGTCTTTATCTACTAGCTCAAAGATGCAATCACTCGCCCTAGCAAGCTTTTTGCTATGGGTTACTACTATAACACATTTGTTTTTTTCTTTGGCTTTTTGCTTTAAGATATTTATTATATCTGTTGATGTTGCCTCATCTAGGTTTCCTGTTGGTTCATCTGCCAAAATTATTGGAGCATCTGAGACCAAGGCCCTGGCTATGGCAACCCTTTGTTGCTGGCCCCCCGATAGTTTTTTTACATTTCTATTTATAAGGGACTTATCCAGACCTAGCTTTACTAAGTTATCTTCTCCAGCATCTTTTTTTACTAGTCTAATATTTTCTAGGGGTGATAGGTAGTCAATCAAGTTATAAGATTGAAATACCAAGGATATGTCATTTCTTCTATAATTTTGATAACCTATTTTTCTGATATCTAGGCCATCATAGAGGATATTACCTATAGATGGATCATCTAAGCCTGCCATTAGGCTTAGGAGGGTTGACTTACCTGCTCCACTTTTTCCTATTATTGAATAAAATACTCCCCTCTCAAATCCTTTATTTATATTTGATAGGATTCTTTGGCTTGTATCTTTATAACTAAAACTTAAATCTTTTAATTCTAATAAACTCATTATTTTCTCCTAATTTATTTGTGTTAATATATCTTTTACTTTTTTTCTTAATATAAATGCTGATGATAAACTCACTGATATGATGATTATAAGGATGGTAAGTCCAAAACTTATGGATAAAACATTCATACTATTAAAAATCCCTAGGCCTTGTAGATCGATATCAGGATTAGTTTTTAAAAGGTCAAACCTATTTATTAATATATTTTCTAATGGATTTTTAAAAACTATTAAAATCATCAAAGAACCTAGGCTTAATTCAACTAATTCTAAAATAAAACTTATAAGTATTTCTAATTTACTAAAGCCCAGTGATAGGTAAATACCTATTTCTGTAATTCTTTCTCTTTGCCATAAAATAAGGATTAGAGAAAGGATAAATAAAGCTGCAAGTATTATTGCAAGCGCTATTAATTTTATTAAAAATCCAGCTGATTCAACCGATTCTAGTGAGCTTTTATAGGCCTTATCATCCTTATTTAGCCTTATATCTTCCCTATCCTTATATAGATTTTGAAATTTTTTGTATTCTTTATCTAAATTTTCTTTATCATCTTGATAAAAGCTTATTTTGTCAAAGGAATCTTCTTTTTTAGTATCAATGCTTGCTATTATTGTATTTTCTGTTAGGTCAGAGGATAGGCCAGTAAATTTTTCCTTATCCTTACC
>JAPJPH010000004.1 GCA_030825745.1 Anaerococcus sp. | reverse complement strand
CAAAAGTGCATAACAAAAATATTATTCATAGAGATATATCTTCAAATAATATATTTTTAAAAGGAAAAGATATCAAAATAGCAGATTTTGGCTTAGGAAAAAATTTTGATTTAGTTTTTTCACATCAAACAAAAAGTACAGCACAATTGGGACAGGTACAATACTGCCCACCAGAGCAATTAATGATGCTTGGAAGTACAGGAAAATATAGTGATGTATATTCCTTGGGAAGATTAATTAATTTTATTTTAACAAATAGCCCTAATGATAAAAATCATAAGTATAAGTTATTAGTTGAAAAAGCTACAAGTCTAGATACTTATTCTCGCTATAAAGATGCAATTAATATGTATGAAAATTTTATCAAAATAAAAAAATTCATGGATGATAATAAGAACAAAGAAGAAATTCTAAGTTTAATAAAATCTAAGAAATATGATGATAGAATATTAATATATATATCTTCTTTATCCTCAAAGGATTTGTGCAATAATATAATTAACACATGTAACTTTAAATACTCATTATATTATTATTTTAATGAGCATCCAGAGTCTGTTTTAGAGGTAATTAAGTTTATTGAATTAGATATGGATTCTCAATGCAATAGATTTGAAGATGCAGATAATTTTGCAGATATTGCTAATTATATTCTTGAAAACAATTTATCTACATTTGAAGTAAGAGAAAAAGCGGCTGAGTTATTAAATCATATTGCATTCTATATTAATAGATTTTATGCACAAAGGCTAGTAGCATCTTTAATAAAAAGAGGCATAGAGCCTATGTTAGAAGAAATTTTAACAGAACATTAAAAAATAAAATTAGACAAAAAATATTCTGAGAGGAGGTGTTAAAAGTGTGCCTAATTTTTAGTTTGGTGAATGATAACTACAAAAATCAAACGCAAATCAAATAATCACACAAAATAGCAAACAAAAAACAAACTCAAATTTTTGCGTTTGTTTTTCCTTTATCATAAGCTATTTACTTTTACTTCAATCATTTACATATCAAGCCTTATCAAAGGCTGCCATTATCATGTCAAAGACCTGATCCCAGTCTTCTTTAATGTGGACATCGTATTTATCCATGTCTATTTTTATCTTCTTGCTATAATTATATTCTTCATACCAAGTTTTATAGTTTTCATGAAGGACTTTGAAATATTCTAAATCCTTCTTTCCTTTTTCGCTATCAGGGTCTATTTGTTCAAAGTCCCTGCCTCTTTTAGCTAGGTTTTCTAGAAATTTATCAAAGCTTATATCTAGGTAGACTAAGAGGTCTGGGGCTTTTTTGGGCATGTCTTCTATCTCTTCTAGCATATTATCTAGGAGGTCCTTGTAGACGTCATATTCTTCCTGGCCAATGTTTCCTTCTATAAGGTTAATCCTAGTAAAGAGTTCATCCTCATAGATGGACCTATCTAGGACATTTTTATTATCCCTAAGAGCCCTTTTAATTAGCCTAAATCTCTCATTTAAAAAGTATATTTGAAGCAAAAATGCGTATTTTTCTTTGTTATTATAATATAGGGGAAGTATTGGATTATCATCAACTGGTTCTATTAAAACTTCACTTCCTAATCTTTTTGCAAGTTTTTCTGATACTGTTGACTTACCTGCTGCTATCATTCCAGCTAAAACTATCACTGACATATCTCTCCTTTGTATTTGATATTAGTAGTAATTATACCATTTTTATAACCTATAAAAATAACATAGAAAACATAGACTATCTGCACACAAAATCCACACCGAGCCTTTATTATATAGACAAAGGGGGGATATTATGATAAGTATAGATAATTTAAAAGTATCCTATGGAAAAAAACAAGTTTTAGATATAGATAAAAAAATCGAATTTAAGGATGGAGAAAAGATCGGAATAATCGGTTCTAATGGGGCAGGAAAGTCTACTCTTATAAAAGCCATCCTAGGGATCATCCCTTATGAGGGTTCTATAGTAACACAAATACCAAGGGAGAAGATAGCAGTTCATATGCAGTTTAATGTCTACCAAGAGGCAGTTACTACCAGAGATATCATCCAAATGGTGACTAATGAAAAAATAGAAGATGACCAAAAACTTTTGGGTCTAATTGAGTTTTTTGATTTTAAAAAGCTTTTAAAAAAATCATTTAAAAACCTATCAGGAGGTGAGAAACAAAAACTTACTCTAATTCTTGTTATGTGGCAGGATAGTCCTATTACAATTTTTGATGAGGTAACAACAGGCCTAGACTTTGTAACCCGTCAGATGCTAATGGATAAGATCATAAACTATTATAAGGATAAGGATACAACCCTACTTCTAGTTAGCCATTATTATGAGGAGTTGGAAAATATTTGTGATAAGCTCCTTTATATCCACCAAGGCAAGGTCCTATTTTTGGGAACTAAGAAGGATATGTTTAACAAATATTGTACTAAGTCTGTTATTTTAACTGAAGAAAATGAAATAACAAGTAAGCTAATTTCTAAGGATATTAGGCTAGCTAGTATGCCTAACAAGATAGCTGCAGGTTTTAATGAAAAACCTGGAGAAATAGCTCTAATAAATAGTCTAGTTGAAGCTGACCAGACTTTTGAAAGGTTAAATGAATCTATAGAACTAACAGTTTTAAACGCCCTAGATAAGGAGGGTTTTTATGAATAAGTATATATTAAAATATGAGATGAAATTACTACTTAAAAACTACTCATGTATATTTTTTGGTTTGTTTTTTCCTTTGATAATGGCCTTTTTAGTTATCCAAGGAGCAACATCAAATATTCCAGCTGAATATTTATTAGATGCAAAAAAGAGTATTCTTTTATCAATTAATATTATTGCACCCCTATCAATATTTTTGGTAGGCCATGCTACTATCTCAGCCAAGGATATGGAAGATGGAGTTTATGATAGGTTGGAGCTTTTCTCCCTAGACCAGTTTCAAATGGCTAGGTACAAGTTTTTTGCCTACCTGATATTTTTCCTAGTATGTAATGTAGTATACTTTGGAATAACTATCCCAGTTTTAAATATAGATATAAGTCTAATAGAGATCATAAGACATACCCTATATATCCTAGCTATATGCATCAGCTCATTTTTCATAGCCTATTCTATTTGCTTATTTACAAAAAAATATTCCCTATCATTTGGTCTAAGTATGGCAATTTATTTTCTAACTATGATCTTAAGTGGGATGATGGGAGTTCAAGTTGAAGATATGCCAGAAGCTATAAAACCTATCTCAAAAATTCTTCCAACTAGTTACTTTTCAAGTATGGAATATATAGATGATATAGGTAGGGGAGTTATAAACTTTAGCTTTATCCAAGGCCTATTGACCATGGTTTTACTATCCTTGATCTTATTTGCCCTAGCAGTTAGAAAAAATAAGCGTAAGAAAAATTAAACTAGGAGCGAAGTAATAAATATTATATAATCATTATAGGAGATTATATATGAAAAAAATATTATTTTTAGAAGATGAAACAGATATCAGAGAAGTCTTAAGTGAATATCTAAAGATGGCAGGTTTTGCTGTAACAGGCACTGATAGTGGTGATGAGGCTATTAGTCTTCTTAGAAATTATAGCTTTGATCTAGCCATCTTAGATATAATGGTAAGTGGAAAAAGTGGCCTAGACGTTTTAAAATTTATTAGAAATAACGACTTTATTAAAAATACCAATGTCATTATGCTAACTGCCCTAGATGATATAAACACTCAAATATCGGCTTTTGACCTATATTGTGATGATTATATTATAAAACCTGTCATGCCTATAATCCTTATAAAAAAAATTGAGATGATCATGAAAAGAAGGGGCAAGGGAGAAAATCTATCCAAAGAGGGGCTAATCCTAGATAATGATGGGTTTAGACTCTTATATGATGGGCAGGATCTTTTCCTAACAGTTACAGAGTTTCAGATAATGAAGCTATTTATGGAAAATAAAAACAAGGTTTTTTCTAGAGAAAACCTGATTACTAGCCTATATGATACCACTTTTGTTGGCTCAACTAGGAGCATAGACTCCCATATCAAAAACCTAAGAAAAAAACTTCCCAAAGACTTTATAAAGACAGTTATAGGAGCAGGATATAAGTTTAATGAAAAAGACTAAGTTAAATATAAGTGAGAAAAATTTCATATACAATATTATCCTAACTATATTGATATGCTTGATTATATTTTTTTACATGATTTTTTTCATGCCAAAGATTTACCTAGAAAAAAAGATGGAAGAAAATGAAGGCTTATCCCTTAAAATCCATGATGCCTATACCAAGGACCTATCCTATGAAAATGTAAGAGATATGGCCAAGGAGGGAATGGTTTCTCTAAAAGCTAGCAAAAACGATGATGAAGTTAGCCTATCAGGTCTAAACTTTGATATAAAATTAAGGATAAAAAATAAAAATATCATAGATCTGCTAACCTACTTGGAAAATGCTGAGGATAACTTTGATGATGATATTTTTAGAAGAAAAATCACCCTGATCAAAGATGACCTTCTAGATAGCCTAGATAGCTTATTCGAATTTTACGATTACTCTAGCATAGACATAGGATCAGATGATTCTGTCATAGTAAAAAGAGTTAATAAAAACATCCTAATAAAGGCCAAATCCACCAGCATCCAACGCTCAGCCATTAGCTTTATGGTAATTAGCTATGATAAAGATAATATCTTTATAAGTGTATATCCCTTCTTATTTGATGATATAACAGGGATTAAGTCAACCATCATATCAGCCTTCCCGGTAATATTTTTACTGATAATAATAATTGTATTTTTATTAAATAAACTATATTCAAAGCAAATAACAGACCCTATCCTTGCCATGAGTAAGTTTACTAGGCAGTATAACTTTAACCAAGATATCTCCTACAACCTAGATATAGATACCAAAGATGAGATAGAGGAGTTATCTAAAAATATAAAACAGACCTATGAAAAGCTAAATAAAAGTTACAAGAAATTAGAAAAATCCAGCAAAAAAAGGGAGATTTTTATAAAATCTACTTCCCATGAACTAAAAACCCCTATCCAGGCTGCTATCCTACTAGCTGATGGCATGATAGAAAATATAGGAAAATACAAGGACAGGGATACCTACCTACCTATCTTAAAAGATAAGCTAACTAGGCTTCAAATCCTAATAGGAGACCTTCTTTATTTAAATAGGCTAGATGAAGAGCCTAGCTTAGAAGAGCTTGACCTAGGGGATATAGCCCTAGAATCTATAAATAATCACTCTGACCTTATAGGTGAGAAGAGACTTGGCATAGATATTAAAGGATCAAGGATGGGCCTATATGACTATGACCACTTTAGGATAATCTTTGATAATATTATAAAAAATGCCATAGAATATACCGATAAGGATGGCCAAATAAGGATAGTCTTAGGTGAATATATCCTTGTTGAAAATTATCCTACCAAGTTAAGCGATTCTATCCTAGCTGATATTAAAAAGCCCTTTGTTTCATCAAATAGCTCAAAATCAAGGGGGCTTGGTATGTATATAGTAGAAAGTCTCTTAGATGAAAGTGGCTATCATATGGATATATCCTATAAGGATGATAAGTTTTCTATCCTTATAAAAAAGGATAAATAAAAAGAGCTGGTCAAAAATCATAAATAAAATCCTCCCATCATTAAAACTTCTCTTAGAAATTTAATGTTGGGAGGATTATTTACTTTCACCAACCCTACAAAGTGCTCATCCTATTAGTTACCAGGATACATGGTTGAATATCCAGGATACATTTTAGCAATCTCGTTGATTACTAGTCCTATATCTCCAAATCCTGTTTCTTCTAGTTTTTTATTACCCCTGGTAAAGGCTAGGTCTATATCATCATTTGTTATATCATCTACCTTGTTAGGGTCAAATTCGTATAGGTTAACTAGATCTTCTCTAAATCTATCATAGTCAGCAGGGTCTTCTCCGAATTTTTTTATATCAGAATCCTTACTTTCTTCTACTTCTTTTTCCATGTTAGATTTAAAATTCTTATCTCCAACTAGACTTAGGTAGTCATTATAGTAGCCATCTTCTTTTTCTTCATAGGCATCTTTGAAATATTTTTCTAAATCCTTATCAGAAGTTTCTTCTATTTTTTTCTCATCATAACCTAAATCTACTAAAAATGCTCTCTCATCAGCAAATTTATCTGTTACATCATCTTTAGATGCCATCCAGTTATAGGTTGCTTCTATTTCATCTAAAGGAAATTTTGTTGAATAGTCAGGATATCTCTTTGCTAGTTCTTGGAAGAAGTAATCTTTTACATCCCAATAACCGGTTTTCTTTGATGCACTAACTGCTCTTTTATATAGGTCAGTTATCTCATCCTCATTAAGCTCATCTAGGATAGATTGATCAAACTCACCCATATCCACTATATAGCCTTTCCATTTATCAATATCTAGGTTTTTAGCATCTATGCTATCATCATTTTGACTATTTTCTTCACTTTCGGTTTCATCATCTTTGCTTGCCTTAAGGTCAGATTCCTTCACTTCTTGCTTATCAGCATCAGCCTTGCCATTTTCCTTATCATAAGCTGCTGCTTTTTCATCTAGGACTTCTTCTATACTTTTGTCTTTATTTTCTTTATCAACTAGGCTACTATCACAAGAAGTTAAACTTAGTGCAAAAATAATAGCTAGCATTATTTTTTTATTCTTATTAAAATTACTCATAACTCCTCCTATTTTTATCAATATACCCATAAAAAGTTTTTTTCATACAAAATTTTTTAAAACTTTAAAAAAAACTCTTAAAATTGTAACCTTTTTGTTGCAATTGGCTAGAAAATATTCTATAATTATAGTGAACCTAAAAAAATCAGATCAAAATTGTAATATAATTGTAATAAAGAAAGAGGTTTTAATGAAAAAGAAAATGAATAAGACCATCTTATTAGCCTCAACTTTTTTCCTTACATCTCTAGTTGTAAATACAAACTCTTTTGCCAGTGAGGATTACAAGTTGGATTTAGATGAGTCTTTGGAAAAATCATTAGCTAATAAGGATGATATCCTAAGCTACGATGATTCTGATATAGATGAAGTAAATGTAGAAGATAGCAAAGAAAATCTAGAAAATAACATAGATGATTCTGACTTAATTAATGATAAACTACCAATAGAAGAAATTAGTTCAGATAAAGAAGATAAAACACTAGATCAAATAGAAGATAAAGAAGTCTTAGATGATGAAAATAAAGCTACAGATTCTAGTAAAGCTCCAGCAAGAGATAAAATAGATGAAGAAGAAATAATAGATGAAAATATAAAAGCTGATGAAGAAAATAAAGAAGTTTCTCAAGGCTCTAAAGAAGTAATCTATTACAATGAAGATTCTATAGATGATTTCCTAGGCCTAGAAGATAGTGATCTAAGTAAAACTAGTGAAGATAAATCATTTGCTAATAATCTAGAAGATAAAGATGAACTAAACCTCCCTAGCAAAAAAACTAAGGATACCAAAGAGAAAAAAGATCCAGTATCCTATGACCAAACAGATGTAGATGATGTATTTCCTACCTTGGATATAAAAAGTAGTGGCAAAAGCCTACATGGTAATGGATCTTTTATAAATAAAAAAGGTAAGACCCAATATTATGAAAACCACAACCTAATAGTAAATGCTAGCCTCATAAAAGATGATAAATTCTATACTATAGATAGTAAGGGAATTGTTACAAATCCTAAAAATGAGTGGGGAGTAGTTGGAAATAAGGTATATTTTACCAATATAGAAGGAAAATTATACAAGGGTTTTAATACAATCTATGGTAAAAACTACTTTTTCAATGAAGATGGCTCTTTAAGTACTGCCAAAAAGATCCTTAACAAAGATTCTTACCTAAGAGCAAATGAAAAAGGTGAACTAGTTAAGGTTAAAAATGAGTGGATCAAGGAAAATAATAAGGTTTATAGGACAAATGATAAGGGTGATCTAATGAAGGGCCTAAATAAAATTGGAAATGACACCTATAACTTTGCCCAAGATGGGTCCTTGATAACAAACACCAAAGAAATAAAAGATGATAGATATATCCTAACTGATAATTTAGGCAAGGTAGTTAACCCAAAAAATACTTGGTTTGCCATAAATGGGCTTACCTATAGGACTGGAAATGATGGTAAACTTCTAAAGGGCATAGCCAATATAAACAATAACACCTACTTATTTGATGATAATAATGGATCTATGATCCAAAATAAAGATATCATGAAATATGGAAAGTTTTTCCAAATAGATAAAAGAGGGGTTGCCAATAACCCTAAAAATGCTTGGATTAACTTCAATAATAAAAAATACCATACAAATGAAAACGGCTATATCCAAGAAGGGGTATGGAAGATAGATAAAGAATATTACTACTTTAGCAAAGACGGTCTTCAAACTAATACCAAGATAACCCAACAAGGAGTTGAGTATATAGTTGATGAAAATGGTAGGGCCAAGGCTGTTGATAACAAAATACCAGGTTCTAAAAACTTAGATAAAATGATAGATTGGATGTATACAGCCATGTCAACAGGCATGGAGTATTCTATGGATTGGAGAGAAAGAGTATCAGAAGATTATGCTGACTGCTCATCTGCAGTTTATAGGTCAATGATATATGGAGGATTTTTAGAAAAAGGTTCTGCCATAGGAAATACAGAAACCCTCTTTAAACTAGGAGCTGGTGGTAAGGTAATGTATGAAATAAAAGAATCTGATATTAGATATGGAGATATATTTGTAGCAGGATATCCTGGAGGATCCATGGGAGCTGCTGGCCATACTGGCTTTATCCTAAATAAAAATGATGATAGCATTATCCATATGAACTATTCAAGTAATGGAGTATCTGTAACTCCTAGAAAGGGTTATATGGGAGATTCTAGAGGTTTGCCTGTCAAATACTTTAGACTAGTTGGTGGTAACTCAGATAAATTTTAAACCTTAAACAATTATATTATGATTTTAAAGGGAGCTTAATGATAAGCTCTTTTTTTTATAAAATTACAAAGAAATATTATATATTTTTTTGTATAATTTGAAATAAATACAAACAAAAAAACGAATTCCTCTTAAAAATGTAAAAAGAACAAGGAAGTAAAAAAGATTGAAATTTTAACGTGATAACACTTTAAAAAGAATTAAGTTGATGTAAAATATTACATAAAATCACGCTAAATTGTGGAATATAAATGTATAATAAGTATAAAAATAAATAAAATAGTATAAAAAAACATGATATTATTTGACAAAACTATGATTTTCGGATAAAATTTATAATTATAAAAGTTACTTAATTTTTTAGGGGGAACATTATGAAAATGAAAAGAATATTCTCCTCACTTATGGCCCTAGGCCTAGCAAGTACTTTAGTTGCTTGTGGTGGTGGAGAAACTAAAACAGATGATGCTAAAAATAATGATACAGGTGCTGAGGATCAAACAACAGATCAAGCAACAGAAGGCGAAGATAAAACAACAGATCAAGCAACAGAAGGTGAAGATCAAAATGCGGCAGAAGATAATTCAGCTGAGTTAGAAAACTTTGAAAAACAAACTTCTGATGATACCCTAGTAGTTGGTGTTGGTGAGTTTAATGGTGACTTCCTACAAGGATGGACCAACAACACAACTGACGTAAAAGCTAGAAGATACATGGGTATAGAAGGTAACAATGGTTATAAAACTGTAGTTCAAGATGAATCTGGTGCATGGGTAAATAATATGACAGTTCTAGCTGAAGAGCCAAGCACAGAGAAAAATGAAGATGGTTCTGAAACTACAACCTTTAAAATCAAAGAAGGTTTAAAATTCTCTGATGGAGTTGATATTAAGGCAGTAAACTACCTATTTCATGTTCTCCTACAAGCAGATAAAGACTATGCGACAGTAACAGGATCAACAGATCCAGGAGCTGACTCAATCAAGGGTTATAATGCATTTAAAGCAGGAGATACTGATGTTTTAGAAGGTCTAGAGTTAGTAGATGATTACACATTTAAGGTAACTATAGATAAGGACTACCTACCATACTATGAAGAAGCATCTCTAAAATCTGTAGGAGCCTACCCAATCCATGCTGTAACTGAAAACCTAGAGGTAGCGCCTGAAGGAAACAAACTAGTAGCCAAGGAAGGCTATGAGGTTACTGAAGAAGATACCAAGGCCTACCAAGATGGAATAGATGAACAAATCAAAAAGCTAGAAGAAGACTTTAATGCAAATAACGAACAACCAGGTGATGATGCCTCAGAAGAAGATAAGGCTGCTTATGATGAAGCAAAGAAAGCCTTTGATGAACAAATTAAAGAGCTAGAAGATCGTAAAAATGGTGATGTTGACCCAACTAGACAGCTAATTGAGCAAGCTATGCTAAAAGAAGTAAATGAATATAGACTAAAACCAACAGCTGTAACAGGCCCATACAAATTAGATTCATTTGCAAATAACATGGTTAAACTAAGCCTAAATGAAAATTATGCAGGAAACTTTAAAGGGGAAAAAGCAACTATCCCTCATGTTATCCTACAATATGTAAATAAAAATATAGCTATAGACCTATTAGAAAATGGCGATATAGACCTATGGGAAGATGAATCTGAGGGTCCAGCTATAGATAAGATGATCAAAGCTGCTGATGAAGGAAAAATCGGTGGATACAACACCTACTACAGAAATGGATATGGTAACCTAACCTTCCTAACTGATAGAGGAACAACCCAATATAAAGAAGTTAGACAAGCTATAGCTCACCTAATGGATAGAAACAGCTTCGTACAATCATTTGCTGGTGGATATGGACTAGTAACAAATGGTATGTATGGTACAAGCCAATGGATGTATGAAGAAAAAGGTAATGAACTAGAAGGTAAGATTAAAAATTACCAACTAAACCTAGATGAAGCTAATACCCTATTAGATGCTACACCATATAAGTTTGAAGCTGATGGTAAGACACCTTGGGATAAGGCTAAGGCTGATGAAGCATTCCAAGCTAACGCTGATGGATTTGATTACTTTAGATACAATGAAAAAGGTGAAAAACTTGTAGTAAACCAATATGGTTCAGATGAATCACCTATTACAACCCTAATCTCTAACCAAGTTCCTTACAATGCTAAGCAAGTTGGTATGGAATATAACGTAACAGCAGGTTCATTTGCAACACTTCTAGATTACTACTACTATCCAGAAGAATCACCAAAATACAACTGCTTTAACATGGGATCTAACTTTGGTACACCATTTGATCCATGGTACCAATATAACTCAGAAGGACCATTTAACTATACTAAGACAAATGATCCAAAGGCAGATGAGACAACTGTAGCTTTAAGAACTACAGATCCAGAAGATAAAGAAGGTTACCTAAAGAACTGGGAAGACTTTGAAGTTTGGTATAATGATTACCTACCAGAAATCCCACTATATTCAAACCAATACCACACAGGTTATACAAAGAGAGTTAAAGGCTTTGACTTAAATACTCCAGTATGGGGATCAGAATATCAAATAAATGCAATGACTATAGAAAATTAGTCGATAAATAAAACGGCTCACTAATGTGGGCCTTTTTAAATTATGCAAAAATTGGATTATTATTTATTATAATCCTTTAAAAACTGATAAATAGTAAATAAATATTATCAATATTCATTCATCATTTTATAAACAAAGTTTTTGAAAATGTTTTACATATTACAAAGAAAATCAAACAAACCTTGACAATTTGAGGAATATGTAATAATATATAATTTATAAAAATTATGTCTGTGAGAACTTACCCCGATTAATTAATACATATTTATTTAATTTAGAAAAGGATAGCTCATTAGTAGACAGTAGGAAGGAAGATTATGTTTCGTTATATAGTAAAGAGAATTTTAAATTTAATACCAGTAGCTCTTATTATATCCATAATGCTTTTTGCATTTTCCAAGGCCATGCCAGGGGACCCTATAAAGGCTATGATGCCTACAACAGGTAAGATGACTAAGGCCCAACAAGAGGAGCTATACCAAACATTAAAGGCAAGATATGGATTAGATAAGCCCCTACCAGAGCAGTATGTAAGATGGCTAGGTAGGACACTAAAGGGTGATTTTGGAGAAAGTACCAGGGTAAGAAGACCAGTTAAGGAGTACCTAGCTGAGCCTTTAAAAAACACCATTTACCTAAACATAGGTGCAACAATCCTATCCTTTGTACTTTCGGTCTTAATCGGTATTAGGTCGGCCACCCACAGGGGAGGTTTTTTTGATAAGACCTTCCAGACTTTAACCCTAGTTGGTTTATCTATACCAGTATTTTTTATAGGATTGATATTAATATTTTTCTTCTCCTTTAGATTAGGATGGTTTCCAGCAAATGGTATGCCTAGGGAAAATTCCTTTGGCCAATGGTTAAGATATCTAACCCTACCAACAGCAACCCTAACGGTTGGATCTCTAGCATCCCTATCTAGGTATGTAAGAAACTCTATGCTAGATGCCCTAGACCAAGATTATATTAGAACAGCCAGGTCTAAGGGTCTAAAAGAAAAGACAGTTATATATTCCCATGCCTTTAGAAATGCCCTAATACCAGTAGTAACTGCTCTAACTTGGGCTGTCCTAGGTATGTTCTCAGGTTCTGCTATAACAGAGAGGATATTTGCTTATAGGGGAATTGGTAATGAGCTAATAAGTGCCGTTATGGCCCAAGATTATAATGTAATCTTAGCCCTATCAATGTTTTATGCTATCCTAACCCTACTAGGTAACCTACTAATGGATATAGCCTATGCCCTAGTAGATCCTAGAGTTAAGTTGGAGGCATAAGATGAACAAGACATTAAATAATTCATTAAAATCATATAAAAACTTCTTAAAATCCTTCTTTCTAAGGGGCTTTACCCTTTATACAGGCTTTGAAGATGAGTCAAAGTCTAAGGAGCCAGTAGATGATAGAAGAAGGATAGATGAAGATGGACCACTTTTAAATGATCCAAACAAGAATATAGACAGGGGACCTAGGAAGGAAGACGAAAATGACAAGCTAAAAGAAGAAGCTATCATGTCACCTGGTAAGGTTGCAGTTAGAAACTTCTTTAGAAACCCTCTAGGAGTTATAGGACTTATCCTATTTATAGCAATAGTATTAGTAATTTTTATAGGAAGTAAGCTACTACCCTTTAACCAATACTACTCTCAAGGTAACCTAACCAATGTTGCACCAGGTGGGGCATATATGAATATCCCATCAGAAATTTCAAAAGAGGGTGTAGAAAAAATCACCATAGGTAATACTTTCTCAGCAGGTCTAAGCAAGGAAGGAAACCTCTTTGTTTGGGGAGCTGACAACGAAGATAAAATCCTAAAGGTGCCAGATAAGGCTAAAAAGGCCCTAGAAAGTAAAAAAATAGTTGATGTAGCAGCAGGAGATAGACATTTAATCTTTGCAACAGAAGATAATGAAATCTATGGATGGGGAAATAATTCCTTCAAACAAACTGCTATGCCAAAAATTAATGAACAACAAATAAAAAAAGAGGGCATTAAAAAGCTAGGAGCTGGTGTTCAATACTCAGTTGTTTTAACTAAGGAAAATAACCTCATAGCATGGGGTTCTACCATGGCCTCAAGGTTAAATATAATTCCACCATCTTTAAAAGGAAAGGTAGTAGATTTTGCTACAAACCCAATTAACATTCTTGTAATAAAAGATGATGGATCTATAGAGTTAATTGGAGTTTTGGGTGCTGAAAACTCTACAAAAATGCCAGAAGAGCTAAAAGATGGATCGGTAAAGGTTAAAAAAGTAGCCCTAACCTCATCAACAGCAGCAGCCCTAGATGAAAATGGAAAATTATATGTTTGGGGACCAACTAGAGATAAACTCTCAGATACAAATATTCCAAAATTTGATGCTAAGCTAGTAGATATCCAAGGAAGTGACTCAGTCCTAACTGCCCTAGATGAAAATGGTAAGATCTACCAATGGGGTAAGGACAATTATGGAGAGTTAAATACTCCAGATGGTGAGTATTCTAGCATATACTCATCATATTTTAACAACTACGCAGTAAAAGAAGATGGCAAGGTAGATCATTGGGGTCTAAATGGATTTAGGTTTGGATCAGATGATCAAGGACGTGATATATTTACTAGATTAATCCATGGTGGTAAGATGACCATGCTTATATCTTTAATATCAACCATAATCCAGGTAGTACTAGGTGTCCTAATAGGTATGATATCAGGTTTCGTTGGTGGGAAAGTAGATAATGTGCTAATGAGATTTTCAGAAATTGTAGCATCCTTTCCATTTTATCCAATGCTAATATCCCTATCAGCTCTATTGCCACCAGGAGCTAGCCAACAACAAAGGATAACCATGGTAATGATCCTTTTAGGATTATTAGGTTGGACAGGTCTTGCCCGTCTGGTTCGTGGTCAAATCCTAGCAGAGCGTGAGAGAGATTATATAACAGCAGCCAGGGCACTTGGAGTGAAGAGTTGGTCTATAATGATCAAACATATCCTTCCAAATATCCTATCTATAGTAATAGTAAATGCTACAATAGGTTATGCAGGAAACCTCCTAACTGAGTCAGGATTATCCTTCTTAGGATTTGGTGTCCAAGAACCAACACCATCTTGGGGTAATATGCTTACAGCAGCACAAAGTTCAGATGTATTAAACACATATTGGTGGAGATGGATATTCCCAGCCCTAGCAGTATTTCTAACATCATTTTCAATAAACTTAATAGGTGATGCCCTAAGAGATGCTATAGACCCAAGAGCAAATGAGAGATAGGTGAAATAATGAGTTTATTAGAAATAAAAAATTTGCATACCTACTTTAAGACCAGACGTGGCCTTATCAAGGCTGTTAATGATGTATCCCTTGAAGTAGATGCTGGAAAGACCCTAGGTCTAGTAGGAGAAAGTGGTTCTGGTAAGAGTCAGACTGCCATGAGTATCCTAAAATTATTTGAAAAAAACCAAAAAATATATGATGGTGAGATTTACTTTGATGGAGAAAAAATCTCTGATTATAAGACAAGTCAAATGGAGCATATCAGGGGAAATAAGATCTCTATGATCTTCCAAGAGCC
This sequence comes from Anaerococcus sp., assembly GCA_030825745.1. Lineage (GTDB taxonomy): Bacteria > Bacillota > Clostridia > Tissierellales > Peptoniphilaceae > Anaerococcus. The sequence continues at coordinate 5,040 of JAPJPH010000004.1, read as the reverse complement.
AATGAGCTCCCTTAACCCTGTATTTACAGTTGAAAAGCAAATATCAGAAGTTTTAATCCTCCATAAGGGTCTAAATAAACAACAGGCAGCTAACAGAGTTGAAGAATTACTAGCAGCAGTAAAAATCCCTAACCCACATGTGGTAGCCAAACAATACCCATTTGAGTTATCAGGGGGTATGAACCAAAGGGTTATGATAGCCATGGCCCTAGCCTGCGAGCCAAAACTTCTTATAGCAGATGAGCCTACAACTGCCCTAGATGTAACCATCCAAGCCCAAATCCTAAGACTGATGAATGAGCTAAAATATAAGTCAAACACATCAATACTATTTATAACCCACGATCTTGGAGTTATAAATCAAATGGCAGATGAGGTTGCTGTTATGTATTGTGGACAAATAGTAGAACAAAGTCCTGTAGAGTTTATCTTTAAAAGCGATATTACAGACTATAACCACCCATATACAGTAGCCCTACTAAAATCAATCCCATCTATAACAAGTGATAAAAACGAAAGATTAGATATAATTCCAGGTTCAGTACCTCACCCACTAAACCTACCAAAAGGATGTAAGTTTGCAGATAGATGTGCCTATGCAACAAAAAGATGTATAGAAGAGATGCCAGATTTAGTTGATGTAAATGAGCATCAAAAAATCAGATGCCACTACCCAAATAGAAAGGAAAGAGAAGATGGAATATCAAGATAATAAAAAGGTCTTATTTAAAATAAGAAACCTAAAAAAATATTTCCCTCTTAAGAAAAAATCTATTTTTAACAAGGGGGCTTCTGAATATGTTCATGCCAACGAATCTATAACATTAGATATCTACCAAGGAGAAACCCTTGGTCTAGTAGGAGAATCTGGCTGTGGTAAGTCTACATTTGGTAGAACCCTCCTACAAATCTATGATCAAACGGAGGGAACTACTCTTTATTATGGAAAAACCATAGAAGAAATGGCACCAGAATATATGCTTGATATGATTAAAAACATACCAAGTAAATTCCCTAACTACAAAAAAGAGTTAGACTCATTAAATGACATATACAAAGAGTTAGAATCTGCTACAGAAGATGAAAAAAGAGCAGAGCTAAACGAAAAAGCTATGTTCAAACGTCGTGAAATAGAAGAAGATTACCTAAACATGATTAGGATAGCTGGAGGACTTCTAGCTAGTGATGATCTAAGCAAGGTATCAAGCCTATTAAAAGATAAATATGACATCCTAAAAGAAAGAGCCAAAATCTTAGCTACAATAAAAGATACAGAAGAAAAGACTCAAATGAGAATGAGAACTTGGGATGAGTATAACAACTTTAAAGAAAATGATCCAAAATATAGGCAACTTTTAGCTAGTAGAGATGAAAAAACCAAGATAGTAAATCAAAAACAAGCTCAAATAGATGAATATAAAACCACCCTAGTAGGTAAAGAAGGCTTTAAAGAGCTAGAAGAGCAAAAAGATTTAGGCGTTGACTTATCTGAATTAAACCAAGAAGAGATGAGAGAGCTAAGAAAAGACCTACAAATGATCTTCCAAGACCCATATGGTTCATTAGATACCAAAATGACAGTTGGAAATATCATAGGCGAGGGAGTACTAGGCCATGAATTATTCAAATCAAGAAAAGAAGATGGCTACAATGAATATATAAAAGAAGTAATGCAAAAATGCGGGCTTGCCCCATACTTCCTTCATAGGTATCCTCACCAATTCTCAGGTGGACAAAGACAAAGAATAGGAATAGCTAGAGCCCTAGCCCTAAAACCATCCTTCATAGTATGTGATGAGGCAGTATCTGCCCTAGACGTTTCTATCCAATCTCAGATAATAAACCTACTTCAAGACCTAAAAGATGAAAATAACCTAACCTACCTATTTATAACCCACGACTTATCAGTAGTAAAATATATATCCGATAGGATAGGGGTAATGTATCTAGGAGTATTAGTAGAGCTAACCCAAAGTGAGAGAATATTTGAAAATCCTATCCATCCATATACCAAGGCCCTACTAAGAGCAATACCTAGGACAGATGTAGACCAAGGTCAAGAACTTCAAGTTATAGAAGGGGATATCCCATCAGCAGTAAAACCACCAAAAGGATGTAGGTTCCATACCAGATGTGAATATGCTATGGATATATGCTCCCAATATGAACCAGAGCTAAAAGAAGTTGAAAATGGCCACTATGTAGCCTGCCACTTAATGGATGTATCTGAAGAAGAAAAACAAAAAGCCTTTGAAAAAAATAAGGCTAAAAAAGCAAAAGAAGAAGAAAAACTAGAGGAAATGAGTGCTATATGAAAAGACCTATAGATGCCTTTAAAGATAAAGACTTACAAGAAATATATGAAAAAGAAGACCTCCTAGATGAAAACAACCTAGAAAAAGGAGACAGACTTGCTATGTTTCTAGCAGCTATGAAGGCATTTCTACCAGGCCTACTAATCCTAATAGGACCACTCCTATTATTTGCAATGTTATTATAAAAAAAGGAGCTTACGGCTCCTTTTTTCAAACCATTTTTCTAGTAAAGAATTTAATAGTATAATATATGAATGAGGTAAAAAAACAAGCGCCAGATCCTTATAGGATGACGAGGAGTGGAGTTATCGAAAATTCGGCGGGTGCTCCACATGGATAAAACCTTGTATTAGACAAATAATGAGAGCAATCTCATGGACAAAAACTAATGCAGTGACCTCATTAATAAAATAAGGAGGCATATATGTGCGGAATAGTATGCGTAAAAGAAGACAAGTTGGTTAGGGATATCATCCTAGATGGATTAACCTCCCTAGAATATAGGGGCTATGACTCAGCTGGTATAGCCATAATAGATGATGATAAAAAAATAGATGTAAAAAAGAAAAAGGGTAAACTAGATAACCTAAAACAAGCCCTTAAATCAGATCCTTTCGATGGAGCTATAGGTATAGGCCATATCAGATGGGCAACCCACGGGGCTCCAACAGATGAAAATAGCCACCCTCACCTATCTAATGATGGCAAAATTGCCATAGTCCATAATGGAATTATAGAAAATAGTGAGGATATAAAAAAAGAGCTTCTAGAAGAAGGCTACCACTTTAGCTCAAGTACAGACACAGAGGTTATAGCAGTATTATTAGAAAAACACTATAAGGGCGATCTTTTAGATGCTATAAAAAGTGTTAGAAAACTTTTAGTAGGATCCTATGCCCTAGGGATCATCTCATCAAATGAACCAGATAGACTAATAGGAGTAAGGTCAGACTCCCCACTAATCCTTGGCCTAACAGAAACAGGATACATCCTAGCTAGTGATATCCCATCCATGTTAAAATATACCAAAAAAGTAATCTATCTAGAAAATGATGATATAGTTGATATTAACAAAGACACCTATAAAATCTATGATAAAGAAAATACACCAGTAGATAGGAAGGTTGAAGAAGTAAATATATCAGTAGAAGCTGCAAGCAAGGCTGGTTTTGATCATTTTATGCAAAAAGAAATATTTGAACAAGTAGAAGCAGTAGCCAAACTATGTCATATAAATATAAAAAATGGGATAATCGACCTAAAAGATAACTCATTTAGCAAAGAAGAGATAGAAAAATTCAATAAAATCTATATCATAGCCTGTGGAACAGCCTACCATGCAGGCCTAGTAGGTAAATATGCCCTAGAAAAAATAGCCGAGATTCCTGTAATATGTGAGATAGCATCAGAATTTAGGTACCAAGACCCATTCTTAGATGAAAACTCCCTAGTTATCCTAATAAGCCAATCAGGAGAAACTGCAGACACCCTAAAGGCCCTTAGAATGGCCAAACAAACCAAGGCCAAAACCCTACTTATAACCAATGTAATTTCATCATCCATAGATAGAGAATCTGACAAGAGCCTATATTGCTATGCGGGCCCTGAAATAGCTGTAGCATCAACCAAGGCCTACACAACCCAGCTAGTAAATCTCTACCTACTAGCCATAGACTTTGCCACAAAACTAGGCAGGATAGATGATGAAACTTACAAAGCTTATGTAGATGATCTAATAGGAGTAGATAAGAAAATTCAAAAAATATTAGATGATAAAGAAGAATTTGAACAAATAGCCACAAAGATCAAAGATAAAAAAGACTTATTCTATCTAGGTAGGGGCATAGACTATTACTCAGCAGTTGAGGCAAGCCTTAAACTAAAAGAAGTTTCCTATATCCATACCGAGGCCTTTCCAGCAGGAGAGCTAAAACATGGCTCTATTTCACTAATAGAAGAAGACATGCCAGTAATAGCTATCCTAAGCCAAGATAGGCTAATAGAAAAAACAGGATCTAATATAGCAGAAGTTAGGGCAAGAGGTGCCTATACCATACTAATATCAAGTGTTGATAATGAAAGTCTTAGAAAAATTTCAGATAAACTCTATAAATTGCCAGAAATATCTGAAATCCTCTATCCAATCCTTACAGTAATCCCAGCCCAACTAATAGCCTATTATACATCAAAAAGTAAGGGGATAGATGTTGATAAACCAAGAAACCTAGCCAAATCTGTTACAGTTGAATAACTGTTTTAAAAATAATCTTAAGGGTAAATAGATAATAGACTAAAAATTTAGGAGGTAAAAATGGCTAAATTTGAACTATTTTTTAAACCACAATGCCCATATTGCTTGAAAGTTTTAAACTTTTTACATGAAGAGGGCATAAAAGACTTTGATTCTTATAACACAACAGATAAAAACGCTGGAAGTGAAAATGAAAAACTTCTAGAAGAAATCGGTGGCAAAATTCAAGTACCAATGATGGTAGTTGAAGGAAAACCAATGTATGAGTCAGATGATATAATAGAATATATCAAAGAAAATTTCAAATAAAAAGAAGCCGGTTTAAGGGGCTCTTAATTAGAGATTTATTTTCTTATAATTGAATCGGCATGAAGGTATTAACCTTTGTGCCGATTTTTATAGTATGACGGGTATGTTCTAATGCTGGGGTAAAATTCCCTACAGAGCGTAGTTACCGACGAATCTAATAGCGAC
>JAPJPH010000114.1:298-3955 GCA_030825745.1 Anaerococcus sp. | reverse complement strand
ATATATATCAGTTAGAAATCAGGATTTAGACTTAATAGATTTTCCAAATACGGAAAGTTTAGATGATAAGTATATAGGTGGTTTTATTATTACAAATAAGGATAGAGACTTTAGGTATAATTTTACATTTTTAAATAGAATTAAAGATAAGAAATATGAAGTTGGAAAACAATTAAACCAACTTCTTGAAAGTGAGTATTTTGATGAATCCAAGAATTAGAACTATAAATGGACCTGTTGTTATAGCAGAAGATGCAAAGAAACTTACAGTTCGTGAGATGGTTTCTGTAGGAGAATTAAAATTAATAGGTGAGGTTATATCCTTAGAAGGTGACCTAGCTACTATCCAAGTTTATGAAGATACATCAGGCCTTAAGGTAAATGAAGAAGTTATCTCTACAGGTAGGCCATTATCTGTAAAATTAGGACCAGGAATGATAGGAAATATGTTTGATGGAATCCAAAGGCCTCTTAAAAGTATCATGGATAAAAATGGAGCATTTATCCCATCAGGAATTGGTTTTGAAAACCTTGATGAAGATAAAAAATGGGATGTTGAAATTCTTGTTAAGGAAGATGATGAGATTAAAGTTGGCGATATTTATGCAAAAATAAAAGAAACCGAGACTATAGAGCATAGACTCTTATCTGAGGTATCTGGTACTGTAACAAAAGTTATGCCAAAGGGAAGCTATTGCCTTGAAGATACAATAGTTAAAGTTGAAGATGAAAATCTTGTAGAAAAAGAATTGAAATTATATCAATACTGGCCAGTTAGAATACCTAGACCAGTTGATAGAAATTTACAAATAGAAAATTTATTTGAAACTGGCCAAAGAGTTTTGGATGTATTCTTCCCAATAGCTAAGGGAGGAACGGTAGCTATTCCTGGTGGTTTTGGTACTGGTAAAACTATGCTACAGCACCAATTAGCTCAATATTCTAATGTGGATATAATAATATATATAGGATGTGGGGAGCGTGGAAATGAGATGACCCAAGTTTTGGAAGAATTTCCAGACCTAATAGATCCTAATACTGGTAAAGGGCTTATGCAAAGGACTATATTAATAGCAAATACCTCAAATATGCCAGTAGCTGCAAGGGAAGCTTCTATTTATACAGGAATTACTATAGCTGAATATTTTAGAGATATGGGTTATGATGTAGCGCTTATGGCAGATTCTACATCTAGGTGGGCTGAGGCCTTACGTGAAATATCTGGACGTCTAGAAGAAATCCCAGCAGAAGAAGGCTATCCAGCATATTTAGGATCTAGACTATCCCAATTTTATGAAAGAGCAGGATATTTTAGAAATTTAAATGGATCTACAGGTTCAGTTACATTAATAGGTGCAGTATCTCCATCAGGTGGTGATTTCTCTGAACCAGTTACAGAAAATACTAGAAGAAGTGTAAATGTATTTTTAGGACTTGATAGAAAACTTGCTTATTCTAGACACTATCCAGCTATCAGTTGGACATCATCTTACTCAAATTACCTAGATAAAATCAAATCTTATTATGAAGAAAGACTAAGCAAAGATGTTATTGCAGAACGTAATAGGCTAATGACAGTTTTACTTGAAGAAGAGGAAGTTAGGTCTGTAATGATGCTAGTAGGAGAAGATGCCCTATCTGATAATCAAAAAAATACCTTAGATGTTGCAAACCTAATAAAAAAAGGATTCTTACAACAAAATGCTTATAATGACATAGATAAATACGTACCATTAGAAAAACAAATTAAGATGTTAGATGTAATAGATAACTATTATGATGAATCTAAAAAGGCGTTAAAAGCTGGGGTTAGCCATAAAGATATCCATGATGAAATACTAATTAATTATATAACTCAAATGAAATATACAATTAAAAATGATGAGTTAGAAAAATTTAGTGACTTAAACTCCAAAATAGAAAGTCATTTTAATGATTTGAAAGTGGGAGAATAATGAGAAAAGAATATACAAAGATTAGAAAGATAGAATCTTCTATGATAGAAATTGAAAAGGTAACTGATGTAGCATACAATGCTGTAGTTTCTGTTCATGCTCTAGGAATGGATTTTATTGGTCAAGTTGTAAAAATAGATGAAGATACTGTAACAATTGAAGTTTTTGGTAATACAGAAAAATTTTCATTAGATGATGTAGTAGTTAGTTTTGAAGATAGGCCAATGGAAATTAGACTTAACGAATCAATCCTTGGTAGAACCTTCAATGGTATAGGTGAACCTATAGATAACGGTGGTGAAATTTATTCAACTGATTCTTATCCAGTAGAAGGAAAACCACTAAATCCAGTTGCACGTGAATATCCTAGGGATTTTATCCAAACAGGTATATCAGCAATTGATACACTAACCACTCTAATACGTGGTCAAAAACTACCAATATTTTCAGGATCAGGCCTATCTCACAATGATATAGCTGCTCAAATAGTTAGACAAGCAAAGTTAAAAACAGATGAGAAGTTTGCCTTTGTTTTTGCAGCCATGGGTATAAAAAAAGATGAAGCCATGTTCTTTGAGGATGCCTTTAACAAGGCTGGTGTTAGAGATAAGGTTGTAATGTATCAAAACCTTGCAGATTCACCAATTATGGAAAGACTCATCGCTCCAAAGTGTGCCCTAACTGCTGCAGAATATCTAGCATATGAAAAACACTACCACGTCCTTGTAATAATTACAGATATGACATCATACTCTGAAGCCCTACGTGAAGTTTCATCTATCAGGGGAGAAGTACCATCTAGGAAGGGATACCCAGGTTACCTATACTCTGACCTAGCTAGCTTATATGAAAGAGCAGGAATGATAGAGGGAGTAGAAGGATCTGTCACCCTAATACCAATCCTTACTATGCCTAATGATGATATAACCCACCCAGTTGCTGACCTTACAGGTTACATTACAGAAGGACAAATTGTAATTGAAAGATCCCTATCAAGTAAGGGAATATATCCGCCTATAAATGTATTGCCATCCCTATCAAGGCTTATGAAAGATGGTATAGGTGAGGGTTATACTAGGGCAGACCATGAGGATTTAATGAACCAATTATATGAATCATATTCAAAGGTTCAAGATGTTAGAAATATTTCCCAAATAGTTGGAGAAGATGATTTATCAGATGTAGATAAAAAATATCTCGAATTTGGTGAAGAATTCGAAAATAGGTTTTTAAGTCAAGAAAAAAGTGAAAATAGAGACTTAGATGAAAGTTTAGACCTTGGTTGGGAAATTTTAAATATCCTCCCAGTTAGTGAACTACACAGGGTATCACCTGAAAATCTAGAAAAGTTTATAGGTAATGTAGATGCAAACTAACAATGTGGCTGCAACCAAGGCAAATTTAATTAAGGCAAAAGAAGAGCTTAAACTTTTAAAAAGTGGATATGATATACTTGATAAAAAAAGAAAGGCTCTGATGAAGGCATATGATAGTAAAATTAAATCTAGAGATGTACTAAATGATGATTTAAATGAGTCTTTGGACGAAGTAAGCCATAAATTTAAAAAAGCGATGGTAACCATTGGAGAGAAAGATTTAGACGCTATATCCCGTCTGGTACCTATAGATGATAGTATATCACTTAAAACAGATAAATATATGCAAACTGAAATAAGTCAAATAGACTTTACTGATGTAAGTC
>JAPJPH010000114.1:0-288 GCA_030825745.1 Anaerococcus sp. | reverse complement strand
ATGTAAGTCTGAATTTATCATATTCTTTTTATGAAACAAATGCTTTTTTTGATGAGGCTATTTTATCCTTTAATGAATTAAGAGGAAAGATTTTCAAGCTTGCTGAATTAGATACAACCTTAAATAATATAGACAAGGAAATTAAAAAAACCAGTAAAAAAGTTAATTCCTTAGAAAAAATTCAAATCCCAAGGCTTGAACAATTGATAAAAACCATAAGCCAAAGTATTGAAGAAAAGGAAAGAGAAGAGTTCTCAAAAACAAAAATTGTTAAAGAAAATAAAATGA
>JAPJPH010000003.1 GCA_030825745.1 Anaerococcus sp. | reverse complement strand
TATTTATGCTTGACAAATAGGGATTACTTCAATATAATATTATGAGTCAAAAATTATAGGAGGTGGAAGCATGAAGAGAACTTATCAACCAAATAGAAGAAAAAGAGCCAAAGATCATGGTTTTAGAAAAAGAATGTCTACTCCAGGCGGCAGAAGAGTCCTAAAAAGTAGAAGAAGAAAAAACAGAAAAAGATTATCTGCTTAGGCACAAGTGGTATTATTTAAAGACTTTTAGTTTAAATATAGGAAGTTAATCCTAGTAATATAGCTAGTGCCTATATTATTTTTAAAAAAGATAGGTAGATAGAAATATTAATGGAAAAAAGAATTAGTTTAAGAAAAGATACTGACTTTCAAAGAGTATACAAAAAAAACTTTGCTTTCTATAACAAGGACTTTACCATTTTAATAAAGAAAAATAACCTAAGGGGTCCAAGGTTTGGTTTTTCTATAAGTAAGAAAATAGGTAAGGCCAATGTTAGAAATTCAGTTAAAAGAAAGCTTAGAGATATTGTAAGGTTAAATTATAAAAACCTTAATAATGTGGATATAATTATTATCCCGAAAAAACACACTACAGAGTTTACCTACGACAGATTAAAAAAATCATTGGGTCATTGTTTAAGCAAGGCCTTTAAGAAGAAGATTATATTTTATGTTTAATAAACTTTTTATAAAATTAATAAGATTTTATCAATTATTTATTTCTCCACAATTAGGACATTCAAAGTGCAAGTATTATCCTACTTGCTCCCAGTATGCACTGGAGTGTTTTAAAAGATTTAATTTTTTTAAGGCGCTATTTAAGTCTTTGTGGAGAATTTTAAGATGTAATCCCTTCTCCAAGGGTGGATATGACCCAGTTTGAGTAAAATAGTTAAATACAGATGGAGTATATATGTTAAATTTTTTAGCCAGTTTATTAGGCCAACTTATGAGGTGGATTTACGATAGCCTACATGGGGCTTTTATAGAGCCAGATAACATAAGTTTTTATGCTATAGCAATCGTAATTATTACCCTTTTAGTTAGCTTATTGATCATACCAATGACTATAAGCCAGCAAAAGCAAGCAGAAAAAACAAAAATATTTAAGCCAAAGATGGAAGAGATCCAAAAAAAATATGGCTATGACCAACAGATTATGCAACAAAAGATGCAACAGCTATATAAAGAAGAGGGAGTTACTCCAGGATTTTCTTCTTGTTTTGTAATGCTATTTCAAATTCTGATCCTTTTTGGATTGTTTAGAATGATGAATGATACAACTAAATATGTATTTCCAGAAGGCTTGGATAATATAAGAACTAACTTTTACTGGGTTCCAGATCTATTACAAAAAGATCCATACTGGTTTGGACTACCACTTTTAACAAGTTTATCCCAAATAGCAGTACAACTTTTTTCAATGAAGACCAACCCACAAATGCAGCAAGCTCAAAATGGTCCTTTGGGCAATATGAATACTATGCTTTTAGCAATGCCAATACTTTATTACTTTGTATTTAGAGGACTTCCAGCAGGTCTTCCTTTATACTACACCCTATCATCTTTATTTAGGTTAGTAATAATGGTAATAATGCATTTTTATATGAGAAATAAGAAAGTTGAGTTAAATGATGAAAAAGTCAATAATAAAACAAGCAAAAACAGCTGAACTAGCTATAAATGAGGCCCTAACTGAGCTAAATAGAAGTCGTGATGAAGTTGATATAGAAATTTTAGAAGAAGAATCTACTGGTTTTTTGGGACTTATTGGAAGTAAGGATGCTACAGTTAGAGTTAGCTATGAAGAAGATGTAAAAAGCGCCCTATCAAACCTAGAGAAGGATATAGAAAATACAAATTCCTTTGCAAAAACTAGTGAGGATTTTTCAAAGGAAAATACCTATAAAACTAATATCAAAGATGATAAAAAAAGTGATAATATAGCAGTTTCAAGTATCCAAGATGATATTTCTAATGATGATTATAACGATTATTCTAATGATGATTTTAAAGATAATGATATAAAAGACTCTGACTTATCAGATTTTAGTAATGAAGATAGAAAAGTTATTATATCAAGTAAGACTGATCAGAAAGTAGAAGATAAAAAATCTAGTATTGATCAATTCTCAGCTAATAATTTAGATGATCATAGTCAAAAAAATGACTATGCCAAGGCCAAACAAAAATCAGACATCGACAAATTCTATATGGCCAAGGACTTTTTAACTGATATTTTAAATCAAATGCATTTTGAAAATATAAGCGTAGTAGGTGACCTAGAAGATAGTATCATTAAATTAGATGCAAAAGTAGATGAAAATGATACTGGAATTGCTATTGGTAAGGGTGGATCTACCCTAGAAGCTATAGAGCTTATTGTTAGAAAAGTAGTTTGTGATAGACGTGATAACCTAAAGATCAATATTGATATCAATAATTATAAGAAAAGAAGAGATGAAAAGATAAGAGAGCTTGCAAAAGATACTGCAAGAAGAGTTAAAAAATCTAAAAAACCTTGGAACCTAAGGTATATGAACTCCTACGAAAGAAGACTAGCCCATGAAGAAATATCTAAATTTGATGGTGTATCTAGCCATTCTGAGGGTATGGAACCAAAAAGATATGTAGTTGTTGATTATATAGGTGAATAATATAAATTAAAGACTCCCCTGGGGTCTTTTTTATTACAAAATATAAACTTAATTATATATCTAAAAATTATATTTTATGATAATTTATAGACGTTAACTTCATTTAATGATATTATTATAAATGAAAGAAATCGTTATTTAGACTTAGGAGGTAATTATGAGTTTTTACGAAGAAGCTAAGCAATTTGCTAAAGAGCATATCGCGCCCTACAGCAGAAGAAGTGATGAAGAAGGAATTTTTCCTAAAGAATCTTTTGAAGAGATGGGAAAAGCTGGTTATTTTAAATTATTAATACCAGAAGAATTAGGTGGACTTGGTAAAACTGCCAAAGAACACCAAGAAGCAGTTCTAGCCTTTGCAGAATCTAACCCTACTGCAGGTTTATGCTATATGATGCATAATGTTGCCCTAATGACAGTTTTACTTCATGGTAATGAAGATCTAAAAAATAAAGTGGTAACAGATATTATAGAAAATAATAAATTCATGGCTCTAGCTTATTCAGAATTTGGTACAGGTACTCATTTTTATGTACCAGAAGTAAAGGTAAGTGAAGAAGGTGACAAATTTGTATTTAATGGTACAAAATCAATGGTTACATCTGCTACTTTTGCTGATTACTACCTAATCCTAGCTCCATCAACAAAAAAAGAGGGAGCTATTAACAACTGGCTAATCCCACTAGAAAATGAAGGATTAGAATTTAGGATGGAACATTGGAAGGGTATTGGTATGAAGGGTAATGTATCTTGTCCAATGAAACTTAATAATCTTAAATTAGATGAAGTTAATAGAATTGGTGAAGAAGGATCAGGAGAAGAGCAAGTATTTAATGTAGTAGCTCCTTACTTTATCCTTGGCTTGGCTAGTGTTTATACAGGACTTAACCTAAGATTAAGTGAAGTAACAAACGAATATGCCCTAAAGAGAACTTATCCAGATGGATCAAACCTAGCAAATATAGAAACAGTTCAAACTCACCTAGCAAATATATATACAAATGCTATGAGTGCAAAAGCCCTAACAGAGCTTGCAGCAGATAGTCTAGTAGCTGGAGAAGCTGATGCAGTAGCTAAAATAATTGCTGCAAGAGTATGTGGTATTGAAAATGCTATTGAATCTTCAACCCTAGCTATGAGAGTTGGTGGTGGAAAGACCTACAACAGGGGATCAGAAATTCAAAGACTAATGAGAGATGCCTATGCAGGACAAATCATGGCACCATCACTAGATATATTAAATGTATGGTTAGGTAGGGCAATAACAGGTCAAGACCTACTATAAAAAACTAATATTTAAAAATAGGGGCTTAGGGATGATTAGTTAAGCTCCTATTTTATCTTTTATAAAGGAGGATATAATGAATAAATTTAAAATAGGTGCAGTTATATATGCACCAAGAGTAACAGTTATATGGGAACTAATAGAAAAGTTTTATAAGGATAGGGGAGCTGAAATTGAACCTGTATATTTTAAGGACTACAAACTTCAAGTTGATGCCCTTGAAAAAGGTGAGATAGACGGAGCATGGAACTCTCCCCTAGCTCATTTAGATAGCAAACAAAGATTTGATGGAAATTATAAAATTGGAGTAATGAGAGATACAGATAGGGATAAACACACCTATTTAGTAGCTAAAAAGGGAAGATTTTCAAACATAAGTGAGCTAAAAGGTAAAAAAATAGGCTTTGGTGCAACAGATTCCCCACAAGCTAGATTAATTCCAATTTATTATCTAAGTACTTGTAATCTAGAATATAATAAAGACTATGAAGAAGTTAGATTTGATATAGGCCTTGGCCTACATGGAGACCATGTTGGTGGAGAGCTTGATTCAATGAAGGCTATGATAAATGGAGAAGTAGATGCAAGCTTCGTCCTAGATGCTAACTTTGATGCCTGGGTAAATGATGGTACAGTTGATAAAAATGAAGTAGAAATCATCGGAAAAACAGAAAAATTTGATCACTGCATCTTTACCTTTAACCCTAATGTAAGTGATAGTGATATTAAAGAATTTGATGAAATCATGAAAAAGATGGATTATTCTAAGGAAAGTGATAAGGAAATTATGGATCTAGAAGGTCTAACTCAATGGTTAGATGGTAGAGAAGATGGATTTTCACAAATCACTAAGGCCAATGAATATTTAAATGATTTCATAAAGGAATTTAATAGTGAAAAATAAGTTATTTACCACTTCCCTGATAGGCTCCATGCCTAGGGGAAGTGAGATTTTAATAGGAAGAAGAAAAATAGCATCATCTATGATAGATAGGGCTAGTTATGAAAAACTAATAGAAGAAAAAACCAAGGAAGTTATAAAACTTCAAGAAGATTTGGATATTGACCTAATAACTAGTGGAGAAATAGCTAGGGATAACTATGTATCTTTTATATCAGAAAAACTAGGCGGAGTAAGCCAGATGTCCATGGCAGATATGCTAGATTACATAGATGATAAAAGAGAATTTGAAAATATCCTAAATACCCTAGATGTACCAGCAACATCCATAAAAAACGCTATTTGTACAGGAAAATTAGAATACAAGGGAGATATAGTAGCTAATGAGCTAAGACTTTTAAAAAAATATACAAAAAGAAAAGTTAAAATAACCCTACCTGGCCCCTACCTAGTAACCAGGTCAATGTGGCTTAATAAATTAAGCTCAAAATTTTATGATAGCAAGGAAGATTTGGGAGAAGCGGTAATAGAAATCTATAAAAAAGAGATAGAAAATATTCAAAACATAGGTGTAGATGTAATCCAATTTGATGAGCCAGTCCTAACTGAGGTAGTATTTACAGAAGGTAGGCCAAGGACTTTCATGTGCGCAGCCCTATCAACTAGAAAAGATCCAACTGAAGAGCTAGAATTTGCAAGTCATCTAATAAAATCAGTAATTGATAATGTAGATAGGACTAAGAGCAAGGTGGCCCTTCACGTTTGCAGGGGTAACTGGAGCAAGGATGAGTCAATCCTTTTAGAGGGAGCCTATACTCCACTTATTGACCTATTTAGAAAAATAAATTCTGATATCCTAGCCTTGGAATTTTCAACCCCTAGGGCTGGAGATCTAAGGGCAGTATTAGAAGATGATGTATTAAAAAATAGGGTAATCCTAGGACTAGGAGTCCTAAACCCTAGGCTTGATAAAAGGGAAGACCCAGATGTTATCTATAAAAGAGCTAAAGAAGCTTTAGAGATGATAGATCCTGATAAGCTATGGCTAAACCCTGACTGTGGCTTTGCTACATTTTCTAATAGACCTGTTAATGAATATGAAAATATAAGAAAAAAAGTTGGTGCTATGATAGAAGTAAGGGATAGGCTTAGAGATGAATATGATAGATGATCTAAATTTCTTTGATAAGAATTTTAGGGCCATAGTGGCAAATGATTTGGTAAAGGTATATAACGAAAAATCCTCTATAAGTGTCGATAAAGCCATTTCATTTGATTCAGAAAAAGAAGAGTTTACATCGATAGATCTTTTTGTTTCATCTATAGCATCAGATTTAATCTTAACCATGCTAAGGGTAGCTAAAGCAAAAGGAGAGATCCTCCAAGATATAGAAGCTAAGATAAATACACTTATAAAAAACCCTATGTATACCCTAAATGTCATAGGCTATGACCAAAAGGCCATGATTGAGAAAATTAATATAGACCTTTACTACTTCTCTTTCCTAGAGGGTGAAAAACTTGATGAATTCTTAAAAGAAGTCCTAGATAAGTCCCTACTTATATCAAGTCTGGGAGATTTAGTAGAAATTAATTTTAAGGAAGTTTTATAAAAAAGGATGCAAAATTATCTGATAAGGATTATTTTGCATCTATTTTTTTTAATAAAAATGTTAAAGTAATAATGAACTTTACAAATAAACGTTTTTTTAATAAAATTATAAAGGAGGAATTATGAATATATTAATAATGATGGATTCTTTTAAGGGATCGATTTCATCAATCGATGCTGGAAATACTTTAAAAGAAGCAATAAAAAAAGATAATAGCGACTATGATATAAAGGTCTTGCCAGTAGCTGATGGTGGCGAGGGTACAGTTATATCGCTACTTGGTCTTGAGAATATGGAAAAAGAAGAAGTAGAAGTTTACAATCCAAACTTTGAAAAGGTTATAGCAACTTATGGTCTTGATAGGGTAAAAAATCTAGCTATAATGGAAATGAGTGAGGCATCAGGACTTACCCTTATAAAGGATAATTTAAATCCCCTAGGAGCATCTACTTATGGTGTAGGTCAGATGATTAAAGATGCCTTAGATAAGGGTGCCAAGGAGTTTATCATAGGTATAGGAGGCTCTGCTACCAATGATGGTGGTATTGGCATGCTTGATGCTCTTGGTGTTAAATTTCTAGATCAATCAGGTCATAAGATAGCACCTGGAATTAAAGGGGTAGAAAATCTTACACAAATTGATATAAGTGAGCTTGATGAAAGATTGAAGGATGTCAAATTCAACATAGCCTGTGATGTAGATAACCCTCTAAATGGAGAGAGAGGATCTGCCCATGTTTATGGACCTCAAAAGGGAGCTAGTAGCTATGAAGTTAATCTAATAGATAAATACCTACTAAAATACCATAAGCTAACAAAGGATCTTATAAAAGATGCTGATAATACCTATCCAGGAGTAGGAGCAGCTGTAGGCCTAGGCTATGGCTTTAAAAGTTACCTAAATGCTACCTTATCTCCTGGTATTGACCTAATTATGGACTTATTAAAGGCAGAAGATTATATGAAAGAAGCTGACCTTGTTATTACAGGTGAGGGGAAAATTGACTTTCAAACAGCTATGGGCAAGACCCCGGTAGGAGTAGCCAAGCTTTCGAAAAAATACAACAAGCCTGTCATAGCCTTAGGTGGTGTGTGTGAGAATGATGCTAGTGTCTTAAATGAAAAGGGCATAGATGCCTTCTTCCCTATCCTAGATAAGCTAAGCACTCTTGATGAGGCCATGGATGTTGAAAAAACAAAGGAAAACTTATCTAGGACTATAAGACAAATTATAAATGTATTAAACATAAGGAGTAAATATGAATGATATAGTATTTTCAACCTGGGGAGCTATCCTGGGACTTGTAATAGCAATTATTTTAATCATTAGAAACTTCCATTCAACCTATTCGCTCATAATAGGTGCCTTGATTGGAGGAATTATAGGTAGTGGGTCCTTACAAGGGACAGTTTCAACCATGATATCAGGATCAGCTGGTATGATGAGTTCTGTTTTAAGGATCATGACAAGTGGTATTCTAGCAGGATGCCTTGTAAAAACTGGAGCAGCTGAAAAAATTGCTGATAGCATTATAGTTAAACTCGGGGAGAAGAAGGCCCTTATGGCAGTAGCTATAGCATCAATGATTATATGCTCTGTGGGAGTATTTATAGATATAGCTGTAATTACTGTAGCCCCAATTTCCCTAGCCCTTGGTAAACGTGCCAATCTTTCTAAATCATCTATATTACTTGCTATGATAGGTGGAGGTAAGGCTGGAAATATAATTAGCCCTAACCCTAACACTATAGCAACAAGTGAAGCATTTGGAGTAAGCTTAAATTCTCTTATGGCAGCCAATATAATACCAGCTATCTTTGCCCTAGTAGCCACTATATTTATAAGTATGGCTATAACAAAGAAATTTAGTGACCAAATAGTAGATTCAGATATAGAAAAATCTGACAAGAGCGAGCTACCATCATTTTTTTCATCTATCCTAGGTCCTATAACTGTAATAGTTCTTCTTGCCCTAAGGCCATTATTTGATATAACCATAGACCCACTAATAGCCCTACCTCTTGGAGGAGTAGTATGCTTATTAGCTACAGGTAATATTACTAACTTAACTGAATATTCAGCCTTTGGTTTTAGCAAGGTTATAGGAGTATGTGCCCTACTTATAGGTACAGGAACCCTATCTGGAATCATCCAAAATTCTAACCTACAGACTGATATGTTAGGGTTAATAGAAAGTTTAAGTCTACCAGCTTTCATTCTAGCACCATTTTCTGGTATTCTAATGGCTGCAGCTACAGCATCAACTACTGCTGGATCTACCATAGCTTCAAAAACTTTTGCAAGCTCATTAATAGAATCTGGTGTAAATCCATTAAGTGCTGGTGCCATGGTCCATGCAGGGGCCACAGTCCTAGACTCCCTACCTCATGGGTCATTCTTCCATGCTACAGGAGGATCTTGTAAGATGGCTATTAAAGATAGGCTAAAAATTATACCATTTGAAGCATGTATAGGATTAGTTTCTACTATAGTTTCTATAATAATATATCTAATTTAGCTAAAAATATTAGACCACCTAGGTGGTCTCAGAGTGTAGACAAAGCTCAAAAACGCTCATCGAGCTACAGAAATTGATAAATTCATAATTTTGAAATCTTAAAATCGCAAACTCTCTAACGCTCAATAGTGCGATTTTGGACAGATTTCTTCAATTTGAATTTATTGCAAAATCTTGCCTATAAATCGCTTTCTTTTGGAGTTTTCTACTTTAAATTATTCTTTACTGAGCCCTTAATGGCTCAGCTTTTTTATTACTTATAATTCATATTAATACAAATAATATAAGGTATATATGAGAGTGTAGAAAACTTTAAAAACGCTAATCGAAGTCCAGAAATTGATTTCTTTTAGAAATTTCCACTTTTTTATCAGTCTGATATATATATATATGATATAATCATTCTTAGAGAACAATAGAAAGGATTATTTATGATTGAAGTAAAAAATGTTTCAAAGACATTTGGAAGCCTCAAAGCCCTAGATGATGTATCATTCAAGGTGGAAAAAGGCGATGTCTTTGGAGTAATTGGCCAAAATGGTGCAGGCAAGTCTACACTCTTTAGATCAATAATGAACTTTTTTGACGATTACACAGGATCTATTACATATGATGGTAGGCCTATGAAGGATGTTCCCCTAGAAAAGATTGGTTTTTTGCCAGAGGAAAGATCTCTTTCTCCTAAAAAAACAATAGATCAAGAGATAAGGTACTTTGCAAAACTCAACCAAATGGACAAAATTCCAGATGAAGAGCTTAAAAGATGGTTTGATAGGTTTGAAATAAAGGGAAAACTAACTGATAAAATCAAGTCTCTATCCAAGGGTAACCAGCAAAAAGTCCAACTTTTAGCAGCAGTTATCTATAAACCAGAATTTGTTATCCTAGATGAGCCACTATCAGGACTTGACCCATATAATATCAGACTTTTAGAAGATATAATAAAAGAACTAAATGCTATGGGCATGACTATCCTATTTTCTTCCCACAATATGGAAAATGTGGAGGCCCTTTGCAACAAGCTAGTTATGATAAAAGATGGTCGCATAGTTTTAAATGGAACACCAACAGAGATTAGAAACTCTTTCCCAAGGGAGAAAGTCCTTGTGGAAACTGACAAAGACTTACTTCCTCTAATAGATGGAAAAGTGAAATCTTACACTAAAACTGGAAATATTTGGAATATCTATCTAAATGAACCAGAAGATAGCAAAGTGCTTTATGAAGATATAAGTAAAAACATTGGCTTTGTATCTCAATTTAGCCAGGCAGCTCCAAATCTAAATGAAATCTTTGCAAAGGTGGTGGAAAGTCATGAGTAGAATAAAGATAGTAATGCTAGAAACCCTAAAGGGCCACCTAAAATCTGGTGCTTTTTGGGCTATGATTTTGCTTCCTGTAATCATTGGTGTACTAGGTGGTCTAGGTGGCTACTTTGCATCAAGCTCTGGTAAAAGCCAAATGGGTATTGTTACAAGTGATAAGCTAAATCCATATTTTGAAGATGACCAGTTTTTACCTATAAAAGAAGATGAGGTTGACCAAGCTATAGATGATGGCAAGATTTCCTCCTATGCAAAAATAAGAGAAGAAGATGGCCAATTAATAGCAGACTTTAATGAAGCAGATGCTTCTATGACAGAGATGCTAACTTTCCAAAATATTTTGACAAATATTCAAAATAAACTAAATGAGGACAGGGCAGGTCTTGATAGTAGCCAACAAGAAATACTAGCAAAGACCCCAGTAATAAATAAAATTGCAGATGAAAAATCTGACAATAAGATGATTGGACAAATTATCTACTTTATCTTGATTTTCTTAATGTATATGGTGCTTATGAGCTTTGTAAACCTAGTTCTAGCTGATATAGCTACAGAAAAAGGTACAAAGATGATAGAGTTTATCTTCTCATCTGTGAAACCAGGAGACTACTTTGCTGGAAAGATGATTGGTAACTTTATAGCAGTCTTTGTACAAATTATAACCTATGTAATATTTGGAATAATAGGGCTTTTCATAGTTAAATCTAAGGGATTATTAGATGGAGTTGACCTATCATTTAATCTAACCGGATCTACTTACGGTATGATAGCTGAGATTGTAGCCTTATTTTTACTAGGTATATTTATATTCTTAGTAATAGCTGGTATGCTTGGATCATTTGCCACAAAAGTAGAAGATGCAGGAAAAATGGGAACTCCACTAATATTTGTAACAATAATATTATTTTTCCTAGCCATGAACCTACAAAGCAGGGGAGATATAATGCTAACAAAAGTACTAAGCTATGTGCCACTTGCTTCTACTTTCTTTATGCCTCTTAGACTATTAAATGGATATGCTAGCCTAACAGAGGGGCTAATCTCTGTAGCTATTCTTATAGTTACTATATTCTTACTGTATAGATTTGGGGAAAAAGTTTATAAGAGAAATATCCTAAACTATTCTACTGATAATTGGTTTACTAGAAGATTTAAAAAGTAATTTCAAATATAATCACAAAAAGACGAGATTGCTCTCGTCTCAGACTGAAGACAAACCCGAGTATAAACTTAGGTTTGTCTTTATTTTTACCTATTTTTGACCTTGTTGCATTAAAAAAGACCCTATTAGGATCCATATTCCATAGTATGCTTGCTAGTTTTTCATATTCATGCATGCAAAAGCTAGGGCGCTTTTCATTCTCATCTTTGCTAACCCTTTCATATTTGTATATCTAAAACCATGATATTCTTTTGCAGTACCAAAAGTTCGCTCTATGGCTTCTTTTATTTGCTTATATTCTTTCTTACCTTCTGGTGTTTTTCTATATACTCTTGCCATATAGGTGGTCTTTTTAATTGTTTATTTAAATTTGCCTAAAACATTGACATATAGATAATTTAGCCTATAATTTTTATGTTAGATATCCCTAGTCAAAGTAGCGGATTTAGTTAATAAAGGAGATTATATGAGTGAAAAAACAATAGCAGCCATCTCTACTCCATCTGGGACTGGTGGAATATCTATAGTCAGGATGAGTGGGGATAAATCATTTGAAATTATTAATGAAATTTTTAGACCCAAGTTTGGCAAGAGCCTAGATAAGGATAGGGACAATAGGCTTTTAAGGTATGGAAATATCTATGATGATCAAAATGAAATTATAGATGAAGTTATGGTAAGTTTTATGAAGGCCCCTAATACCTATACTAAAGAAGATATATGTGAGATTAACTGCCATGGATCCTTTATATCGGTTAAAAAAATTCTAAATCTAATCCTTGATAAGGGAGCAGATTTAGCTGAGGGTGGAGAATTTACCAAAAGAGCCTTTTTAAATGGTAGGATTGACCTATCCCAGGCTGAGGCAGTTTTAGATATAATAAATTCAACCAATGACCTAAGCCAAAAAGAGGGTATTAACCAGTTAAATGGGTCCCTTAAAAGAGAGATTGATCAGATTAGAAAAATTCTTTTAGAAGCCCTATCTAGGTTAGAATACTCCATAAACTTTACAGAAGATGGAGAAGACCTAGAGCCAGATGAAATTATAGAATATATCAAAAAAGCCCTAGCAAGGATAGAAGTCTTAATTAATTCATCCAATAAGGGTAAGCTAGTAAAAGATGGAATAAATACTAGCATAATAGGAAAACCTAATGTTGGAAAAAGTTCCCTCTTAAATGCTCTTTTAAAGGAAAATAGGGCCATAGTAACAGACATACCAGGAACTACTAGAGATTTAATAACTGAGTATATTTCACTGGGAGATTTTACCCTAAAGATCAATGATACAGCAGGAATTAGGGATACTGAGGATGTTGTAGAAAAAATTGGGGTTGATAGGTCCATAGAAATTAGTAAAAACTCTGATTTAATCATAGCCCTATTTGACCTATCAAGGGACTTTGATGATGAGGATAAAAAAATCCTTGACCTAATAAAAGATAGGAGATCTATCATTATACTAAATAAAAATGACCTAGAAAACAAATTTGACCTATCTATTTTTGATGAAAATAAAAACATTATTAAAACATCTATGCTTACTAAAGAAGGGGTAGATGATTTAGAAAAGGCAATTGTGGATTTATTTTCAAGTGAAGATTTAAAGAGAGAATCTATCCTAATAACCAACACCCGTCATGAAAGATTGCTAAATTCTTCTTATCAGAAGATAAATCAATCTCTAACAGATATAAAAATGGGCGTACCTATAGATGCCTGCGAGGTAGATCTAAGAAGTGGTTATGAAGATTTGGGTCTTATAATAGGAGATAGCGTATCAGGAGAGATAATGGATAAAGTATTTAAGGAGTTTTGTGTTGGAAAATAAGTATAAATATAAGGCAGGAACTTATGATGTAGTAGTCATAGGTGCAGGTCATGCAGGCTGCGAGGCAGCCCTAGCAACTAGTAGGATGGGTCTTAAGAGTTTAATTTTAACTACATCTTTAGAATCAATAGCAGATATGCCATGTAACCCTAATATAGGTGGTACCGGCAAGGGCCACATAGTTAGAGAAATAGATGCCCTAGGTGGGCAAATGGCACTAAATATAGATAAGACTTTCATCCAATCAAGGATGCTAAATACATCAAAGGGACCAGCTGTCCACTCTCTTAGAGTCCAAGCTGATAAGATTAAATACCATACAGAAATGAAAAAGACCTTGGAAAATGAAGAAAACCTAGATCTCTTTGAACAAGAAGTTGATAGGATTAACTATAAGGATGGAAAAATTGTTTCATGTGAAACAGTCCAAGGAGCTATCTATGAAACAAAGGCAGTAATTGTTGCTACAGGAACCTACCTAAACGGGAAGATCCTAATGGGTGAATACCAAAAAACTTCAGGACCCCATGGTCTATCAGCTGCCACCTACCTTTCAGCTAACCTAGAAGAGATGGGCTTTAAACTTAGGAGATTTAAGACAGGAACACCAGCTAGAGTTGATAAGAAAAGTCTAAACCTTAGCCTAACAGAAGTTCAAAAGGGAGATAAAGAGGTAATACCATTTTCCTTTTTAAATGAAGGAGAGGATTTTTCTGATAGAGTGCAAGAAGATTGCTACCTAACCTATACAACAGATGAAACTAAAAAAATAATTATGGATAACCTAGATAGGTCTCCTATCTATGGGTCCAAGATGGCAGGGATAGGCCCTAGGTATTGTCCATCTATAGAAGATAAGATGGTAAGATTTCCTCAAAGGGATATCCACCAAGTATTCCTAGAACCAGAAAGTCTATCAACAGATGAGATATATGTCCAAGGGGTATCATCCTCCCTCCCTCAAGAAATTCAATTTGAATTTTACAAGACTATAAAAGGGCTTGAAAATGTCAAAATCATGAGGCCTGCCTATGCCATAGAATATGATATGATAGATACTAGAAATTTAAAAAGAACCCTTGAAGCAAAGGATTATGAGGGCTTATACTTTGCAGGACAAATAAATGGATCTAGTGGTTATGAAGAAGCAGCAGGTCAAGGTCTTATAGCTGGCATCAATGCTGCCCTTAAGATAAAGGGTGAGGAGCCTTTAATCCTAGATAGGTCAGATGCCTATATAGGGGTATTAATAGATGACCTAGTAACTGAAGGAACTGAAGAGCCTTATAGGATGATGACATCTAGGTGCGAGTACAGACTAACCATGCGTCAAGACAATGCTGACCTTAGACTAACTGAGAAAGGTTATAAGGCAGGCCTAGTTAGTGAAAAAAGATATAAGAAAATGCTAGAGAAAAAATCTGCTGTAGAAAATGAGCTAAATAGACTAAAAGAAATCATGCTAACCCCAAAAGAAGAAACCAACAATAAATTAGAAAAAATGGGGACAGTTCCATTAAATAATGGCATTACCCTCTATGATTTAATAAAAAGACCAGAAGTTAGCTATGAAATGACAGAAGTTTTAGATAAAAATAGACCGGCCCTACCTAGGTTTCAACAAATCGAGGTTCAAACTGAAATCAAATATGAGGGCTATATAGCCAAACAAATGGCTGACATAGATAAATTTAAAAAGCTAGAAGAGAAGAAATTATCCCAAGATATAGACTATAATAAAATTCCAGGCCTTAAAAAAGAGTCGGTTGAAAAATTACAAAAGATAAAACCAGAATCCATAGGCCAGGCTTCTAGAATATCAGGAGTATCCCCTGCGGATATTAATGTCCTACTAATTAGATTAAAGACTGGAGAGGTTCATGGATAAAGAAAGTAAGTATGAGCTATATGAAAACTACCTCTTAGAAGTTAATGAGCACACTAACCTAACAAGCATAACGGATAGAGGAGAAATAAGACTAAAACATTTTAAAGATAGCCTTAGTGTATTAGCCTATATTAATGAGAATGACAAGGTCTTAGATATAGGAGCTGGGGCAGGATTTCCAGGGATCCCTTTAAGAATAGAAAAAAAGATAGACCTTACCCTAATAGATTCAGTAAATAAAAAGGTAAAATTTATGAATGAGCTAATAGAAAAATTAGACCTTGATAAGGCTAAGGCCATCCACGTAAGGGCTGAAGATTTTGCTAAAGAAAATTTCGAGAAGTTTGATGTAGTAGTATCTAGGGCAGTTGCTAATATGGCTACCCTATCAGAATATTGCCTACCATTTTTAAAAATTGGAGGTAAATTTATAGCCCTAAAAGGACCTAGAGCAGATGAAGAGTTAAGTATTGCCTCTAATGCAATAGAAATATTAGGAGGGAAAGTTGTAAAAATTGATAGGTTTGATTTAGATAACAATGAAAGGGTAAACATAATAGTAGAAAAAGTAAGAAAGACAAAGAAAAAATATCCAAGGGGTAAAAACTTACCTAAGAAAGACCCCCTATAAGTGTTTCACATGAAACAAATCAAGGAGTTATGATGAATAGTGAGAGTAAGGGAAAAGTTATCTTAAAAGCTATTGGATATTTATTGGCATTTTTAGCCATAAATGTTCTAATAGATATATTATCTGGGGCCATATACGGAGCCTTTTTGCAGCCAAACTTTGATTTTTTAAAACAAACTGAAGGATCTGTTGCTTATGTGCTTATATTTACCCAAGTTATCAAGCTTATTTTTGTAATGATTTATATAGGATTTAGGAAAAATTCTTATATGAGTAAACATAATGAATCTTATATAATGAAAGATAAAACTAATGATAGCCACTTTAGGTCTGTAGTTATAGGCCTAGGACTGGCAGGTTTTGGAAATATATTGTTAGGGTCTATAATGAATATATTTAAAGATGTTGAGCTTGTAAAAAACAATATAGATATGATAAATAATGCTATATCTTATAACAACCTGAGTGAACAAATAGTAATTACTATAGCAGTTGTAATTATGGCACCTATAATGGAAGAGTTTTTATTTAGAGGGATTTTATTTAGAGAAGAAGAGTTGATAGCTAGCCCTAAAGCTGCTATTATCCTATCAGCCCTAGGATTTTCAATCTATCATGCAAACTTACTTCAAAGTATCAATACTTTATTTTTAGGTCTTGCCCTAGCCTTTGTATACCACTATAGGAGAAATATAATAGACTGTATACTAGTACACATGGCCAATAATGCAGTAGCAACATTTTCTGGTATACATCCTTATGTTGCCATAGCAAGTACAATAATTTGCCTGGTATCATTATTTGTAGGTATAAAATTTTTAAGAGATTATAAAAAAGAATATGATAGAGAAATATCCCAAGAAGAAATCTTAGAACACCAATAAAAATAGGTCATTTAATGACCTATTTTTAAATGCGAAAATTAAAAAAATCCTTCTTCTTTATTTAACTTTTCTTTGGCACTTTGATACTCATTTTTTAGATCGGTAAAGATTTCTTCTACACTTTTAATAGAATCTAACATACCTGTAGATATACCTGCCATCATAGACCCTGTTTTTCTATCACCCTCAAAAACAGCTCTGGATAAGCTACCCTTGTATAAGTTTATATAATCTTCTTCGCTAGCACCGATTTTATCATATTCTAGACTTTTTTTAGTCATATCATTGGCTATTTGTCTAACAGGATCTCCTGCTAAAAGTCCTGTTATATCTGTTTCATATTCCTTGGCATCTATTAGAGCATCCTTAAAACCTTGGTGGACTTCACATTCTTTTGCTACTAAAAACCTAGTTCCCATCTGCACTCCTGCTGCACCCATAATTTGAGCTGCTAGGATCTGTGCTCCGTGAGCGAAGCCACCAGCTGATATTACAGGAAGCTTGGTAGCCTTTATAACAGGCATGAGTGAACCCATGGTTGTAGCCTTTGAAAGATGACCACCTGCCTCACTACCTTCTAGAATTACACCATCGGCACCGAGATCTTCACATTTTTTTGCCATTTTAGAATTACCTATAAGACAAAAAACCTTAACACCCTTATCCTTAAATAATTTTACATAAGGGGCAGGATTACCACCTGAAATAGTTACTACTGGAATTTTCCTTTCTAGGGTTATCTCAACCATTTCTTTTATTTCAGGCTCAAAGACTACTATATTTACTCCATAGTACTTGTCCTTGTCAATTAATTTATCCGCTATATCTAATTCTTTTACAAAGTCTTCTTTGCTAAAGCCACCTGTTCCAACTAGACCTAGGCCTCCTGCATTTGATACAGCAGCTGCAAGTTTTCCCCTAGCAATCCTAGCCATCCCACCTTGGATTATTGGGTATCTTATATTTAACATTTTACTTATATTCATATGATATCCTCCTATGAAAAATTTTACCCGAAATGGAAAAAAAGAAACGTTTTTACAATTTGTTTCATGTGAAACATAGAAAAAAATGTGATATACTATCTTTAGGAGTGTGAATTATGCAAGCTTTAATATGTTCAATAGGAACTGAAATATTACTAGGAAATATAACAGACACTAATTCTAGATATATAGCAGAAGGATTAAAAAACCTAGGAATAGATGTCTATAAAATGATAACAATAGGCGATAATGAAAAAAGATTATATGATGCCTTAATAGAGGCTGATGGAAAGTATGATTATGTTATAACATCTGGAGGTCTGGGACCAACTAGTGATGATATAACCAAAGAAACTGTAATAAAGGTTTGTGATAAAGAAGACCAGACTATCATAGATGAAAAATCACTAACCAAATTGAAAGATTATTTCAATGACGAGAATAAGGCTATGATGGCAAATAAGAAACAAGCTATGTTTCCTAAAGATGCCATTATCTTAGATAACCCGATAGGTACAGCCCCTGGTTGTATTATAGAATCTAAAAATAAGACTAAGTATATCCTTATGCCAGGACCACCAAATGAAATGGTTAGGATGTTTGATACTGAAGTTAAAAAGCATTTGGGAAAACAAGCGATTATAAAGTCAGTAAATGCTAAAATAGCCTTACTTGGGGAATGGGATATGGCCTCAAGAATTGACCTAAGCGAATCCTCTCCAACTATAAGTCCTTATATAACTGATGAAGGACCTATCCTTAGAATAACTGCTAAGGCCATAAATGAGGATGAGGCTTGTAGGATAGTAAAAGAAGGAATTGAAAAAGTTGAAAGAGCCTTTGGTAAGTATTTAATCACTTGTGAGGATAAGAAAAAAGAAGAGGTATTAAAAGATATCTTAGTATCTAGAAATGAATATGTGGCTACTGCAGAATCTATAACAGGTGGGCTTATAGCAAGTAAGATAATAGATATACCAGGAGCTAGTGATGTTTTAAAAGAGTCCTATGTAGTTTATTCTGATGAGGCCAAGAATAAAATACTAAATGTTTCACATGAAACAATCAAAACTTATGATGTAGTTAGTAAAGAAGTAGTTTCAGAAATGCTAGATGGCCTATATGATATTTCTAAGGCTAACCTATGCCTGGCAACTAGCGGCTATGCCCATACAGGAGTAGTATACCTAGGTATCCTATATAATGGAAGAAAGATTATTAAAAAGAGAGTATTTAAGGGAGATAGGAATAGGGTTAGACTAAGAAGTGAGTTTACCATGATGGATCTAGCTATAATGATAATGAGAGGTGTAGATGAAGATAATATCAGTTTTTAACCAAAAAGGTGGAGTAGGAAAGACAACCAGTGTTGTAAACCTAGCTGCTTCTATTTCAAATTTTGGGAAAAAAACTTTAATAATAGATATGGATCCCCAAGCTAATACAACAACAGGTTTGGGTGTTGATAAAAATAAGGTAGAAAAATCAATCTATGATCTTTTCTATAGCCTTGCTATATTTAAGCAAGAAGAAAATCAAGATAGTAAGGAAAATAAAGAAGCCGGGAAAGAAAGCATCAAAGACTTAGAAGATAATACGGTTAACTTTGATGAGTACCTAATAAAGATAGATGAAAATTTGGATTTGATAGCAAGTGAGTCTGCCCTATCAGGCCTTGAAGTTGAATTAGTTGGCCTTGATGAAATAAAAAGGGTTAGTGGCCTTAAGGAGCTTGTAGAAGGTTTAAGGGATAAGTATGAGTATATATTCATCGACTCTCCTCCATCTTTGGGTCTTTTATCTATAAACGCTCTTGTAGCTAGCAGCCATATCCTAATACCTATCCAAGCCCAGTACTATGCCCTAGAGGGAGTTACAGAGCTTATGAATACCTATAAGCTAGTTAAGTCGTCTTTAAATAAAGATCTTGATATTTTAGGAGTTTTCATAGCCATGTTTGATAAAGATAAGAAATTGTCTATAGAGGTCCTAGAAGAGGTTAAGGATTATTTTAAGGATAAGACCTTTAAATACATGATCCCAGATGATATAAAACTTGCTGAGGCACCATCCTTTGGTAAAAATATCTTCTCTTATGATAAAGACTCAAAGGCTGCTATTGCCTATGAATTACTAGCTCAAGAAATAATAGGTAGGTGATTTTATGGATAAGAAAACTTTAGGCAAGGGCCTTAGATCTTTAATCCCTGAAGAAATTGACCAAGTGAAAGATTATGAAAATATAGAAAAAATTGATATAGAAAAAATAGTTGCTAGAAAAGAGCAGCCTAGGAAAAACTTTGAAGAAGAATCCTTAAACGATCTTAAGGATTCTATCAAGGAATATGGTCTTTTAAATCCTATAGTATTAACCAAAGTTGGCGATAGGTATGAGATTTTAGCAGGCGAGAGAAGGTATAGGGCCAGTAAACTCTTAGGGGTTAAAAAAATCGATGCTATTATTAGAGATTATTCTAAAAAAGATGTAGAAATATTATCACTTGTAGAAAATGTCCAAAGGGAAGACTTATCCAAGGTCGAAGAAGCTAGGGCTTATAAAAAACTATCTGATGAATTTTCCATGACCCAAGAAGAGATAGCCAAGACCATGGGTAAATCTAGGTCATATATAGCAAACATCCTTAGACTACTTAAGTTAGAAGATGATGAGCTAAAGGCCCTAGAGGATAATAAAATATCATCTTCCCAGGCTAGAAGTCTTCTTGCTATAGAAGATTTAGGTGATAGAAAAAAAACCTTAGATGATTTTATCAATAAAAGGATAAATGTAAGAGATGCAGAAAAAATAAGTAGGTCTTCTAAGC
>JAPJPH010000113.1 GCA_030825745.1 Anaerococcus sp. | reverse complement strand
TTATGATATATAATAAAGAATTAATAGATGAGAAAATAAGAATAGCCATAGAAAAATCCGAGGATTATAAGAAGATGGGAAATATTGCAAACTACATACCTGAGCTATCTAATGTTAATGCTGATAGTTTTGCATTTGCCATGGTAACTACAACAGGGGATATCTTATCCTTTGGGAAGATGAGAAGGTATTTTCTATCCAATCCATATCCAAGGTCATAGACCTTATGATGGCCCTAGCTGATACTTCCCCCAAAGAAGTTTATGAAAGTGTTGGAAGTGAGCCAACTAGCTATGAGTTTAATTCGCTTATGCCCATAGGGGATAAGGCAGCTAATCCCTTTATAAATGCAGGCGCCTTGACAACCACATCTATGATCCTGGGAAAGAATAATGAAGATAAATTTGAAAGAATCTTAAATTTTTATAAAAACATTTCAGGATCTGATAAGGCTACTCTTTTAGAAGCAGTATATAAGTCAGAGATGAAAACTGCCGATAGAAACAAGGCCCTAGTCTATTATCTGAAAAGTAAAGATATTATAAAAGATGATCCAGAAGAAGTCTTAGACTTATATACCAAGGCCTGCTCTATTGGTACAAATGTTATTGACCTTGCCTACATGGGAGCTGTTTTAGCCAATAAGGGTTTTGATATAAAAGATCATTACTTAATTACATCAAATGAGGTTGTAGAGATTGTAGTAAGTCAAATGGCATCATGTGGAATGTATGAAAATAGTGGAAGATATCTGATGAATGTCGGTATTCCATCTAAATCTGGTGTTTCTGGAGCCATACTAGGTGTAGTTCCTGGAGTTTGTGGACTAGCAGTTTTTTCACCAAAATTAGATAAGACTGGCAATTCAAAAAGAGGTAAGGAATTGTTTAAAATCCTATCCCACGAATTAAGTTTAAATATTTTTGTAAAATAGTAGTAAAGATTAACTAGGATATAAGTGAAATTTTTAAGTCAAAGCCTATTTTAAAGGCTTTGACCCATCTTTAGGAATTGTTTAAAGTAGATTATAAAAAATATAGCAAATATTATACTAAAACTTAGAAATGACAGGGTTAGGTTTATATTTCCAATTATCCTATCTATTAAATTTAAAAATGGGCTTGCAAAAAAACCACCCAAATTGCAACCTATAAAGATGAGGTTATTTGCAATTCTATTAGATCCACCCCTAGAAAACCTAGAAACTTCGGAAAATATATAGGGAGCACACATAGATTGAGAAAAAGAATTAAGAAGCATACCCACTAGAAAAACACCTATCTTATATCCCCATACTCCAATAAGTATATTTGATATTATATAAGTTAAAAGTCCAAGTAAGATAGTCTTTGCTTCTAATTTTTTATTTATCTTTCCAAATAAAAAGCCTGATATCATACCAATTATTGGCATGGTAGTCATATACATATTTATATTTGCATTAATACCAAGGCTTAACTTGGCAACTGTTGGAAACCTAACATTAATAGCAGCTATATTCATTATGGTAAATCCTGCAAAGACCATGTAAAAAATTACTTGGCGATTAAAATAAAATTTATTATTATCATTTTCCAATTCTATATCAGGGGCATGGTTATGAAAAAATATTAAAATTAAAAAAGACAGTGAATAGGCTAAAAATCCGTATACCCAGTATACCTTTATAAGAACTCCAGCAAATATTAAAAGGAGAATCTGCCCTACATATTCCATAGAATTTCTAATACCATAAAGAGAGTTTGCCCTAGATGGTTCAAAGCTTTGACTTATGTAATTAACTGCATTTCCATTATAAATTCCTATGCCAAAACCTAGGATAATCCTTGATAAAAATACAGCTGGATAAGTTTTTGAAATAATTGGTACAAATGAGGAAATGCCAATCATTAAAAGGCCTATTTCAACTGTTTTTTTAATGCCGATTTTTCTAGTTATAATCTCACTTAAGGATATAGCGACTACAGTAAATATAGCTGATAAAGTTATCAAAAACTCACAAGCGTATCTGCTAATACCGAAATCTTTTTGCATAAATGGTATCATACCTGCTATTATAGCATTGCTAGCACAATATATACTGATAGATAAAATAGCTATTATTTTTAAATTTGCCTTACTTAAAATTCTCATAAACTAATCCTTAACTTTGATATAGTTATCATATCAAAGTTTTATCAACTAGTAAATAAATTATTTTATCTTTAATTTATTGATATCCTTATTAGTTTTTGTAAATATTTGTTGACTTAATATAAAAGTAGGGTTAAACTATGGTAGGAAAAAGGAGAGCTTATGAAAAAAACTCTTAAACAATCATATTATAAATACCTAATACCGACTCTATTGGCTATGGTCATGTTTTCAACCTATACTATGGTTGATGGTATATTTGTAGGTCAAGGTGTAGGGGCTCTGGGACTTGCGGCTGTAAATGTATCGATGCCCTTTGTCACCTTATCATTTTCTCTGGCTATTTTAATTTCAATAGGGTCATTAAATTTAATAACCTATCAACTTGGAAAGGGAGATAAACAAAGGGCAGATGAATATTTTACCCTATGCCTTTTCCTATCTTTAATTGTAGCAATAAGTATTTCAATACTAGGCTTTATATTTTTAGATCCTATAATAAACCTACTTGGGGCTACAGATCAGATAAGGTCTTTAGTTTATGATTATTTACATATAATTATGATCTTTACCCCTTTTTATGTAATGGCTTATGTATTTGAAATAATGGTCAAAGCAGATGGGATCCCTCAATTATCTACAATACTAATGGTTTTTTCTGCCTTTATAAATATTTTCCTAGATTATATTTTTATTTTTAAATATTTAATGGGAGTAAAAGGAGCAGCTATTGCTACGGGTCTTGCCCAAGTTTTTGCAACAGTTGGATATTTGGTATATTTTTTATCTAAAAGGGCAAAACTAAAGATTGTTAGATTTAAAATTAAAACTTTTATGGTAAAAGAGATTGTAATTTTTGGAATACCTGCATTTTTGGCTGAGTTATCTACTGGTTTTATCATACTTATTTTTAATAATGTATTGGAAAGGACATATGGGGTGGATGGACTAACTGCTTTTTCAGTTATATCTTATATAATGACCTTTGTTGTAAATATGATGCTTGCTATAAACCAAGCCAGCCAGCCATTAATTAGCTATAACTATGGTAGAAGATCTAAGAAAAATTTAGATACTATGAAAAGATATGTAAGGATTACCGTTGGTATTATTTCATCAATATTATTTATCCTAATAATGCTTATGCCTGAATTTTTTATTAGGGTATTTATATCAAATCCAAGCATGGACCTTTTAGAATTTGCCAAAAAGTCATTGAGAATATTTTCTACAAGCTTTCTAATTTTAGGTTTTAATATAACAAATGCTGGTTTTATGTCTTCTGTAAAATTGCCTAGGTATGACTTTTATATATCAACTTTAAGGGGCTATGTAATAGTAAGTATTTTATTAATTATATTGCCTAGACTTTTAGGAAAAGAGATAATATGGTATATATTAAGCATTTCTGAGTTAATAACTTTATTTTTATCAATTTATTTAATTGGGAAAATGAAAAAATCCCTAGACAAACTTAATAAAAAAGACTTTAACAAAAATACTCCTAGTCTGTGACTAGGAGATTTTTTATGCTCTATATCTTAGATCAACATCATTATATTTACTATCTTCATCAAATCTTTTGACAGCGTAAGAGCAAACAGGCATAATTTTAGCGCTTTTATCTCTTGCATAAGCTACAACTTCATCTAAAAGCTTCTGGGCGATTCCTTGACCACCATATTCTTTATCAACTACTGTATGAGTAATAGATAGTGAGTCATCATTTACTTCATATTGGCAATAACCTATTTTTTTATCACCATCATAAGCTTGAGACTCTTTATTTTTTTCATCAAATTTTATTGTTATATTATCCATAATCCCTCCTTAACTAACTTATACCCAAATAAGAAATATAAGTTATACCTAAATTTATAAAGTCGTTTAAAACGCAAAATTAAGCGTAAAAAG
>JAPJPH010000112.1 GCA_030825745.1 Anaerococcus sp. | reverse complement strand
AAAGATTACTCAAAAAAACCTATGGTATCTATTATAATTACCGCTTACAATGAGGAAAAGGTCATAAAAAAGAAGCTAGAAAATATTCTAGAAACTGACTACCCTAATTATGAGGTGATAATTGCGAATGACTCATCAACAGATATGACCTGTGATATAGTAAATGAATTTATAAAAGATCACAAGGAAGTTAATATTAGGCTAAATACAGTTAAAAACCACCTAGGAAAGACCAACGCCCAGGATGAGGCAGTTGAAGTTTCCAAGGGAGAGATAATTGTATTTTCTGATGCTAACTCTATCTTTAAAAAAAATGCTGTAACTGAGCTAATATCATACTTTACAGATGATGATATAGAATATGTATGTGGGTCTTTGGTATATGCTAAGGATTTAAATACAGCCTCTGTTGTAGCTGAAAATACCTATTGGGATATGGAACTTAGGATGAGAAAAATAGAAAGTGATATTAGTACCATAGCTGCTGGTAATGGTGCAATTTATGCAGTCAGGAAAAAAGATTATAGAAACTATGACCTAGTTTCTAGCCACGACTATGAGATGCCCTTATATGCAGGTTTAAATAAGAAAAGAGCCCTATATAATAAGGATGCTATAGCTTTTGAAAAGGCAGGAGATAGTATAGAAGATGAATTTAAAAGAAAAGTTAGGATGCAAAGAAGAATTTTAACAAATCTTACCACAAACCTAGCTAGATTAAATATCTTTAAATATGGATACTTTAGCTTCTTTCACTTTAACCATAAAACCCTAAGATTTTTACAAGCATTCTTTCATATAGTTTTATTTATCTCAAACATATTTTTACTTAGAGAAGGCCTTTTCTATCAAATAATTTTACTAGGTCAAATGTTATTTTATATATTCGCTTTATTGGGTGATATAAGTAAGAGTAAAAATAAAATAGTATATTTTCCTAGGTATTACACAATGATGATGATAGCTCAATTATTAGGTGCCTATAATGAGTTTACTGGAAAAAGTAAGGCTACTTGGGAAAAGGCTGAAAGTACGAGGATCTAATGAAAATTGAAGTTTTGATATCTGCTATGAATGTAGATGATATAAGCTTTTATAAGAAATTTAACCTAAAGACAGATGCCCTTATTATAAATCAGGCAGGGTACAATGCTTATGAAGAAATAATAACTGACTTAGGTTATAAAGTTAGGATGATAAGCACAGATACTAAAGGTCTTGGTGTATCTAGAAACCTAGCTATATTAAATTCTAAAGCAGATATAATAATATTTGCAGATGATGATGAAGTATTTACAGATAATTATAGCAAAGATGTAAAAGAAGCCTTTATAAATAATCCAGATGTAGATATATATATATTTAGAACAATAATTTACCAAGATGGTAAGGAAATTATAAAAGTAAAAGAAGAAAAAGACCTGAAAATATATAATGCCTTAAGGTATGGGTCAGTTCATTTTGCAATTAAAAAAGATTCAATAGCCAAAAAAAACATCCATGTATCTACCTACTTTGGCGCAGGTACTGATAATGGAAGCGGTGAAGATTCTATATTTCTAGCAGATTGTATTAGAAATAAGCTAAAAGTTAGGAGTAATCTAAAAACCATAGCCAAGGTGTATAATGATGGTTCCACTTGGTTTAAGGGTTATGATGAAAAATTCTTCTATGATAAGGGAAAGCTTGCTAAGGCACTTTTTCCAATAACTTACAGGCTATATATAGAACAATTTATTAGAAGAAAAAAAGAATTCACCAAAGATATAGGTGAAAAAAAAGCAAGAAGAAAGATGATACAAGGAGCAAAAGATTTTGGAGGATAAAATGCAAAAAAAGAGATCTTTATTAAATGCTATTCCACTAAGCCTTATAATTGGGATAATAATTGGAGCTATTGCATATTTTGGTATAAATTACCTTGATATAAGCGAATACCAAGCCAAGGCTAAAATAATAACTGCTGATATAAATCAAGCAAATAATGAAAATTCAAATGCAGAAGGATATGCTGCGACAATAAATTCAAATAAAATCAAACAAAAAACACTAGAAAACTTGGGTATTGATTTTTCACTTGGGGTTTTAGATTCAAAATTAGAAATTAAACCGGTTAAAAATTCACCTGTTATAGATATAGTAGTCAATGATAGAAATAAGCTTAGAGCTGAGGATATAGCAGATGAATATGCGGACTTATCAGTTAGAGTTATAAATAATATATATAGCGCAGATGCAAGCGTTATGGAATATGCCTATGAATCAGCTGGGAAAGTAAACAATACCTTATTTTATTCAATAATAGCTGGTGCAGCTGGATTTTTATTAACAGCTTTATTTTCTATGATAGGAATAAATAGATTCAACAAAAAATTATTACTAAGACAAGTAGAAATAGAAGAGAAAAAAGTTAACTATGGCTATGCTCCTATAGAAGATGACTCTTATGAAGATCTAAGTGATGATGAATATGAAATAGAAGATAATCAAAACTTAGCTTATAAGGAAGATGAAATTGAAACTGATTTAGAAGATAAAGAAGATTTTGATATCAAAGAAGATGAATTTAACATAAATAATAACAGAGAAATCAAATATAGCCTAGGTGAAGATTCAAGCGATATAAACAATGATGAATCATCTAATATTGATTTTGATGATAAAATAGTAGAAAATGATGTTGATAATAAGGACCTATCAGCAAATTATGACTATGAAATAGAAGAAGATGAAGATTTTTCAGAAACTAGAAAAATAGATGCTGATGAAATATCTAAGATGAGCTTTGAAAGTAGTATCAACGACAATGATAATCAAGAAGATCTAGACCCATTAGAAAAATATGAAACTTTGGCAAAGATACCACCATATGTGGAAGGAGACTTAGATGTTTGAGAAGAGAAAAGAAGAAAAAAGACAAGTAATTCTACAAGCCCTATACAATCTAGAGTCAAAAGTTATTGATCTTTTAAATGAGGATCAAAAAATAATAAGTTTTACATCTACTAGCAAGCATACTGAGCAAATTTCATTAGTATATAAGATGGCAAAACATATGGCTGAAGATGGCTATAAAATCCTAATAATAGATGCTAACCTTAGAGATCCACAACTAGAAGATGTCACAGGTAATAGTAAAGAAAGAGGATTTATAGACTCATTTTTAGGAGGCCATCCTTTTGATAATGTTGTAGATAAGGATCTTGATTATAAAAACCTTGACCTAGTCTACACTGGAATAGTAACAGATTATGCAGATAAATTCTTAGAAGCAAATGATATTAGAAATTTCTTTGATAGTATCAGAGATAGATATGACTATATATTCCTAAATACAACACCAAATATAGATATACCAGAATCTAACCTATTTTCTGCTATGGCTGATAAAGTAATAGTTCTTACAACAGTAGACAATAGTGAAACTGATATATTAGCTAAATCTATCAAACAACTTGAAAAGGTGGATTGTCAAATACTTGGTTTAGTAATAACAAATTATGTATTTAGTGAAAGTGAAAAAGATGAACTATTCGGGGGAAACTAATGAAAAAAATTAAGAGTATTCTATTAATAGCGCTAACAGTGACTTTAGCTTCTTGTAGCAATGATGATTATACATCAAAACGTCATCCAGAAGCTAATGATGCTCAAATAGAAAAGGCTTTAGAAGAAGAAGCTAAACAAACAAGTGATAAAGCTACACAAGAAGCTTTAGAAGAATCTAAAGATGAAGAAAATAATGAAAACAACCAGGCTGAAAGTGAAGAAAACACAGAAGATACAGAGGGACTTCCAAATGAAGAAGACGTAGAAGGTGATAACACTGGCCTAGAAGATGTTGAATATAGGGTAAATGGTCAGGTAAATATGAGACTTTTCCCATCAATTGATTCAAATATAGTTGGTGAAGCAAACGAGGGAGATGAGATAATTTTCTTAACTGAGGTAGATGGATGGTCTAGAGTATCAGTAAATGGTCAAGTGGGCTATATAAGAAATGATCTATTAGAAAAAGTAAATTAATTTAATAAAATTACGCTTTTTCTTCTTCTTATTCTTCATC
>JAPJPH010000111.1 GCA_030825745.1 Anaerococcus sp. | reverse complement strand
ACTCACTTTATTTAATTTTAAAATAAGGTATATTAAATCTAGGAGGAAAATGTGGGCTTATTAAAGGATATACTTCTAGCTAAAAAGCTAGGTGAAAAATTAACTTTTTTAAGGGCAAGTGATGCTCTAAGAGCTTCAAAGAAAATAAACGAAATGAGGGATAAGAAAATGTTTGAGAATAAAAATAGAAACAAAAATAGAAATAGAAACAAAAATTCCAATGATTCAGGAAAATTTCTCCTAGGTGCAGCCCTTGCAGCAGGAGCTGGATATTTATTTTTGAAAAATAATGATAAGTTAGATGATTTTAAGGATAAGGCAGAAGATATTAAAGATGATTTAATAGATACTTTTAAGGGAGAGGATATCTTCTAATAAGGCTTATATAAGGTAGTAGATTTCAACTTTTTAGTTGGAATCTATTTTTTTATTAAAATATTTGACAAGTCTTTTTAATTTTGCTAGTATAGACAATGGTGAAATTTTAAGGAGGTCTTATGAAAAATGAAAAACAAATCTACCAAGTAGATTCAAAGGTACCATCAAAACTACTGCTACCACTTTCTATCCAACATACATTTGCAATGTTTGGTGCTAGTGTTTTAGTTCCTATTTTATTTAATATTAACCCAGGAATAGTACTTTTGATGAATGGTATTGGTACATTATTATTTATTCTTATAACAAAAAAGAAAGCACCAGCTTATTTAGGTTCTTCATTTGCATTTTTGGCACCAGGTGGTGCAATTATTGCTAGCCAAGGATTTGAATATGCCCAGGGTGCTTTTATTGTGCTCGGTATTTTAGGGTGTATCCTTGCTTATGTAATATATAAGTTTGGGATCAAATGGATAGATATAGTTCTTCCCCCTGCAGCTATGGGTGCTGTAGTTGCTTTAATTGGATTTGAGTTAGCTGGTAATACTGTTACTGGTGGATCTATTGGTGCAAATCTAATGACTGATAGTGTTAGTAAAATTGACTGGATTGTATTTTTTGTGACCCTATTTACTGCTATAATAGGATCAGTTGCCTTTAAAGGATTTTTCTCTACAATTCCTATTTTAATTGCTATAGTAGTAGGTTATATTACAGCTTATTTCTTAGGTTTAGTTGATATGACACCTGTCATTGAGGCTAAGTTATTTACCCTACCTGAATTTTCAAAACCTAGATTTTCTATGGAGGCAATACTTGCTATGTTGCCAGTAATCCTTGTTATTACAAGTGAGCATATAAGCCACCAGGTTGTAACTAGCAATATTATAGGTCGTGATTTATTAAAAGACCCAGGCCTTCACAGGTCAATATTTGCAGATAATTTCTCATCATCCCTTTCAGGCTTAGTTGGTGGGGTTCCAACTACAACCTATGGGGAAAATATAGGAGTTATGGCTATAACAGGAGTTTATTCTGTTCAAGTTATAGGTGGAGCTGCTATTATTTCAATTATAATGGCATTTTTTGGACCTCTAGCAGCCTTGATTCAGACCATACCAGGAGATGTTATAGGTGGAGTAACATTTTTATTATATGGGATGATTGGAACTAGTGGTATTAGACTTCTAGTTGACTCTAAGGTTGATTATTCTAAGTCAGTTAACTTGATCCTAACTTCAGTTATTTTTATAGCTGGTCTATCAGGTTTGAAAGTAAAGCTAGGAGCTATTGAATTACAAGGGATGGTTTTAGCATCAGTTGTAGCAGTTATCTTATCTGCCTTTATGACTTTACTAAAAAAACTAGATTTATTAAACCAATAAATTAAAATCTTAAAAAGCTGCTCTGATTAAATTTCAGAGCAGCTTTTTAAGTCTAGTAATAAAAGTTTTTAAAGGATGATTTTTAAACATCTACAGAGGTTTTATTAGCCTTTTTTAACTGATCTAAAAATCCCTTAACATCTTCTTCACTAGTTCTAAAGGTTGTAACCAGTCTAACTATATTATCATAACCATCTTTTCCCATTGTTTCAAAAGATGCAATATCTGCCCAATGTTTAAGTTTTTTATCATCAACTTTTACAAAAACTTGGTTGGATTGAAATTCATAAGCTAGGTCATAGGAAAGCTCTTTTAGTCCACTTGCTAATATTTTTGCCATTTGATAAGCGTGATCGCTTCCTTTTAAGTAAAATCCTTCTTCTTTAAAGATCCTCTCCCACATAAGTCCTGAGATGAAACCCTTGGCAAGCATGGCGCCTTTTTGTTTCATAAGGTTTAGAAAATCTTTTTTTAGATTATCATTTGAAATTATCATAGCTTCACCAAATAAAAATCCAGTTTTAGTCCCACCCAGGTAGGTTATATCACATAATTTAGTTAAATCTTTAAGAGTATAATTGCAATATTCACTTGATAAAGCGTGGGCTGACCTAGCTCCATCTATAAATAGGTACATATCATTTTTCTTGCAAAAATCATAAATATCTTCTAGCTCATCTCTCTTATATACTCCACCTAGTTCTGTTGTATTTGAGATATATACTTTTTTAGGAATAGTATGATACTCAGATCCAAAATTTCCTATAAACTCTTCTAAAATTTCCTTACTTAGCTTACCATCCTCAGTTTCTATAAATTCTATTTTTATACCTGTAGCTTCTATAGACCCAGCCTCATGGCCCATGATATGACCAGATTTTGCAGCTATAACACTATCTTGTTGGCGCATGCCACATGCTACACCTAAGATATTTGCACTGGTGCCACCAGGTATAAAATGAATATCAACATTTTCATCATCTAAACTCTTTTTTATAAGATTTCTAGCATTTTCGCTATGAGTATCAAAACCGTAGCCAACATTTTTCTCATCAATTGCATCATAAAGGGCATCTAAAATTTCCTTATGTGCAATGCTGTTATAGTCATTTACAAAAAAATACATAAAATTCTCCTAAATTTTTCTAATCTTTTTAAGATATTTATCCCAAATTATGTTATTATTATACTAGAGTTAAATGGAGGATATATGAAAAAATTTGGAAAAATAATACTTGCCCTAGTTTTAATAGGGGCAGTCGGTTTTACAGGATTTAATCTTGGAAAAAATATGAATGTAAGCCAAGGCATGAATCCTAAAGATAGTGAACATATAGCAAATATGAATATGCTAAAGGATTTAATTAATCAAAATTTCTTATTTGATTATAATGATGAAAACTTATACCAAGGTTCGCTAAAGGGGATGTTTGAGTCATTAGATGATCCATATACTGTTTATTATACAAAGGATGAGTATACTAAGTTAATGCAGTCTATAAATGGCAGATATGAAGGTATTGGTGTATTAGTCCAAGCTAGCAAGGAAGGATTTATTAAAGCAGTCGCTGTATTTGATCAATCTCCTGCAAAAAAAGCAGGGATTAAACCTGGGGATTATATAACCAAGGTAGAAGGTAAGGAATATAATGCCAGCCAAATGGAAGAAGCTGTCGCAAATATTAAGGGTGATCCAGGAACTAGCGTAAAACTAACAGTTTTAAGAGTTAGTGATGATAATCCAAATGGCGAAGAGCTTGAATTTGATGTAGAAAGATCAAATGTTAAAGTAGATACCATAGATGATGAGATCATAGGAAATGATGATAAAAAAATCGGTTATATCCATATAAAATCTTTTGATGATGTAACCAAAGATGATTTTGAAGAGAGTTATGAAAAATTAAAGGCTGAAAATATAAAGGGTCTTATCCTAGATCTAAGAAATAATCCGGGTGGAAGCCTAGATGTATGCTTAAAGATAGCTGATAAGTTCCTAGATGAGGGTGTTATAGTGACTACAGAAGATAAGAAGGGTAATGTAATAACCGAAGAATCTGATAAAGATTTCGATGATATACCTATATCTGTCTTGGTAAATGAAAACTCAGCATCAGCTAGTGAAATCCTATCAGGAGCTTTAAAAGATAGGAAAAGAGCTAAGGTTATAGGTGTTCAAACTTTTGGTAAGGGTATAGTTCAAAAACTCTTCCCACTATCAGATGGAACTGGAGCAAAGATTACTATAAGCGAATACCACACTCCAAATGGAGAAAAAATCAATGGGGTTGGGGTTACACCAGATATAGA
>JAPJPH010000110.1 GCA_030825745.1 Anaerococcus sp. | reverse complement strand
ATACAAGAGGGCCCCTAAA
This sequence comes from Anaerococcus sp., assembly GCA_030825745.1. Classification (GTDB taxonomy): domain Bacteria; phylum Bacillota; class Clostridia; order Tissierellales; family Peptoniphilaceae; genus Anaerococcus. Next base: position 4,086 of record JAPJPH010000110.1, on the reverse strand, counting down.
GCTAAGCATAAAACTAGCTTTAGGGGCCTTGTAATTTATCTTAGGCATTACCTATTTGGTTTTTGCTTTTTTATAAAACTTTGGGTTTTCAAAGAAATCTTTTTTGATATCTCTTACTTCTCCACTCATTTTTATAAGGCCTATCATGTTTGGTATTACTACTAGGCCTAGGGTTATGTCTAAGAATACTCCCGCTTTGTCAAAGGATATAAATATGGATACTAGCATCATTAGGGAGGCTATAATCCTTACTATGTTTCCTACTGAGGTATTAAATAAATACTCAGCCTGTTTTTGACAGTAAAATACTATTACTATGATTGTAGATAGGACAAAGAGGAATAAGGATATGGATATTAGGATAGAACCAAAGCTACCAAATGTTTGGTTAAAGGCACGTTCTACTGCAACTGGGGCAGTTTCTAACATCTCTTTAGAGCTCATTTCAGGACTCCATACTCCTGTCATTAGGACTACTAGGGTTGATAGGGTACAGATTACCATGGTATCTGCAAATACTTCAAATACTCCCCAAAATCCTTGTCTGGCTGGGTGGTCTGTTGTTGCTGCTGCATGACCATATCCTGCTGATCCCATACCTGCCTCATTTGAGTATACTCCACGAGCTACTCCAGCAGATAGGACTTTTTTAAGGCTATGACCTGCTACTCCTCCTACAACCGCCCTTGGGTTAAAGGCTCCTACAAAGATGTAGTTTAGTACATCGCCTAGTTTTCCTATGTTTAAAAATATTATTATTAGGCAAAATAGGATGTAGGCTATGGCCATTATAGGGATTAGTTTTTCTGTTACTTTTCCTATCTGTTTTACCCCACCAAATACTACTATAGATACTATAATAAAAATTGCTATAGTAGCTACTATCCTAACTGTTTTTTCATCTAGGTTAAATAGGTTGGCTACATTTACAACAGGTCCAACTGCAGATAGGGTTTGGAGGGCTATGGATGGGAAGATCTCTAGCATAAAGAAAAATGCTGCAAGTCCTCCTAGGATTTTACCAGCCTTACCCTTTAGACCATTTTTTAGCATATAGGAGCATCCACCTACATGATCTCCCTCATCATTTACCTCCCTATATTTTATAGATAGGGTTACTTCTGAAAATTTAGTTGCTTGGCCTATTATGGCAGCTATCCACATCCAAAATATGGCTCCAGGTCCTGCGGTAAAAATAATTGTTGGTGCAACTACTATGTTGGCAGCTCCAATGGATGAGGCTAGGGCTGTAGTCATAGCCTGGAAGGGGCTTACAGTTCCTTTCCCTTTTTCATCCTTATCAAATACTTTTCCTATGGTTTCTTTTAGTATATATGGGAAGTATCTAATCTGGAAAAATCCAGTCCTTATGCTAAGTAGCAAGCCACCTCCCATAAGTAAGGCTAATAGTGGTATTCCCCATAGCCAGCTTGCAAACTCATTTAAAAATTCCATTGATCAAGGTTCCTTTCATATGTTTAACGGATTAACAATTAGTGTATGTATATGTAAAATATATAATAAATTTAACTTATAGCATACTTCTTATATAGTTTACCCAAAAATGGCGAAATTTCATCATTTTTTCTTCATAAAAAAATCTCCTTGGAGTAATCCAAGGAGAAATATTTATTTGTTATTAATTTTTGTTTAGACTTCTGTCGATATTTTTTACAAAGTCTTGAGAGTTGGTTACCATAGTTTTTGCTGTTAGGGTTCCCCTATCTGATAGTTTGTTTACTGCAAATTCTTGGATATCTACTGTATACATGTATACAGGTCTGATTACTCCATTTACCTCATTATATGATGGTGTCATATTTCCTGTTGCTATGGTAAATAGGATGGCTGATGACATGATTAGGGTAGTTGATTGTTTTACTATAGCTCTCATGGCATCTTGGGCTTCATAAACGTTGTTGTAGGTATCATTAAAGGTATATCTATCTCTAATTGTTCCAGCTATTACTAGTTTTGCTCCACAATTAACAGCTGCTGCTACAAAGCCTGTTGTTAAATTTTCTTTTTTAACATATTCTTCTATAGATCCAACTTCATTTACTCTATTTATGATTTCATAGAAGTTTTCTCTGCTATTTGAAGATCTTACATATTCTTCTTGGCCATCTACTGTGTTATACTTAGCTCTTTCTAGGTCATAGGCTACAGCTGCTGTACCACAGAAGATTGCGTTGATATATCCATTTTCAACTAGTCTAGCTAGGGCATCATCACTATCTTCATCTAGGCTTGTTGCAGTTCCTAGTACCCAGGTTGCAAATCCATTGTTTTCTTTTTCATATTTTAGTATTTCATATAGTTCATCATAGTCTTTTGAAAAAGCAGTTTCTCTAGATCTACCCTCTCTAAATCCGAATAGGGCTTCTTCTTTTTCACTTTTATCTACAAAACCTTGGGTGTATACGTAGATTCCCTCAGAAGCATCTTCGCTTCTTCCTATAACTACCTTATCACCTTTTTTAAGGTTTCTAAATTCTACGATTTCTACTTTCTCTTGCCCTGGTGTGTCAATTGCTACTGCAACTGTATCCATTCTAGAGTGGGTTGCTAGGACCCATTTGTCATTTATTTTAAAGTATTCAGGAAATACTGAAAGAGCGTGGTAGCCTTCTGGACTGATTCCATCAACTTCTACTTCTACTAGTTTGGCATTTGGGGCATCTTTAAACTTTTTCTCATCAAATTCTGGAGGAAAGTAGGTTGGCATTTCAAATTTGTAATCCATATTTATCTCCTATTCTTCTTCACTACTAGCTTTTTTTGCGCTAGATTTATCTTCACTATATGATTTCTCACTTTCTTTGGATACTTCATATACATGTTCTTGGTCATAGGATAGGTATTCTTCTGGGACCAACTCTTTTTCAAGGTTTACTACGAAGTCTTGAACGTTTGTTACTAGGGTCCTTACTGCTATATTTTCTCTAGCTGCTGATACCTTTCTAACGGCATTTTCTGTTACATCTACTGTAAATATAAATACGGGTACAACATTGCCATTTTCATCTATCCTATAGCTTGAAGCTGTTTCTGCAGTTGATGCAGAGTGAAGGGTTGTAGCTAGACAAATGATTAGGTTTGATTTGTCAGTTTCTACTCTAACATTATCTAAGGATTTATAAACATCTCCTGTAACTTCTGGTAGGGGACCATCATCTCTGATAGATCCTGCTAGAGTTATAGGAACTTCTAGTCTATTTAGGGTCTTTATGAAACCATCACGTACGTTTCCTTGTTCGATAAACTCGTTTATAGAACCTATTTTTCTAATAGCATTTAGGGTATCTAGGTGGTTGTAGTGACCTAGGGGTTCTGATTTTTGAGTATAGATATCTTGGCCTAGGGCTGTGTTTAGATATCCACCTTCAAGGTCGTGGGTAGCCATGGCATTTCCACCAAGTAGGGCTTGGACGTAGCCATTTTCTGCTAGTCTTGATAAACCATTTCTAGTATCAAAGTCAAATACTACAGCAGGTCCTAAAACCCAAGTTATGTTTCCAGCCTTGTCTTTTTCATCTTTTAATAGTTCATATAGTAATTTGTAGTTTTGTGTATTGCTAGCTTCTACGAAGTCTCCTCCTTTAGCAAGAACTTCTTCACTAAAACCTTCTTTATATCTAAGGACACCCTCAGATCCATCAGATTCTCTAGCTATAACTACCTTATCTCCAACTTTTAGATTTCTAAATTCTCTAACAACTACCTTAGAATCTTCAAAAACTGCTACACAGTCTTGGGAGCTTCTTTCTGGTATTAACCAAGATCCATCTACCTTATAGTAAGTTGGCATGTGGCTGGTTAGATAAAATCCAACAGGCGCTACACCATCTTTTTTTACTTCTTCTAATTTTACATCCTTTGCTGACTTATATGATTCATCATCAAAGTTAGGTGGGGTAAATAGTAAGTCTTCTCTCATCTTATCCTCCTAAGTTTTTCTCTACTACTATCATATTGCTTTAACATTCTTAAGTCAATTACTATATCCTATTACATAATAGATATGTATTTTTACCTACACTTAATTTTTACCCTAATAAATATTATTTAATAAATAAATATTTT
>JAPJPH010000109.1 GCA_030825745.1 Anaerococcus sp. | reverse complement strand
CATCCTTACCACAAACTAGTAAATAACTTAGAAGATATAAAAAAAGAGTTGGATATTATAAACACATTAAGGAAAGAAGAGGATATCTTGACTGATGGGGTTGTTATAAAAATCAATGATAAAAAAACCCAGGATGTCTTAGGATACACAAACAAATTCCCAAGATGGTCTATAGCATATAAGTATGAAGCTGAAGAATTTACCACTACAATAAAAGAAGTCATCTGGAATGTGGGTAGGAGCGGTAAAGTGACTCCTACAGCTATAGTAGAGCCTGTCGACTTTGATGGTGTAACTGTAAAAAGAGCGACTTTAAATAATTATGATGATATTATTAGAAAAAAAGTTAGACTTTTTTCTAAGGTTTTTATTAGAAGATCTAATGATGTTATACCAGAAATTCTAGGTGCGGTAGATCCTAATCAAGAAGGTAGTATTGAAATTGAAAAACCAAGTCATTGTCCATATTGTGGTAGCGAACTTATCGAGGGTAATGTTCATATTATTTGTCCTAATTCTATCTCATGTACACCTCAGCTTTTAGCTAGGATGGAACATTTTGCATCTAGAAATGCAATGGATATAGAGGGCTTATCAGAAAAAACTATCGCCCAACTTATGAGAGATTTAGATATAAAAGAAATTGATGATATATATGATATTAAATATGAAGATTTAATAAACCTAGAAAATTTTGGTGAAAAAAAATCAATAAATTTAATTAAAGCTATAAATGATAGTAAGAATGTAAATTTAGATAAATTTGTATATGCAATTGGAATACCTAATGTTGGAGAAAAAAGTGCAAAAGACTTGGCAAATAAGTTTAAAAGCTTTGATAATCTAAGAAATGCTAGCTTTGATAATCTTATTGAAATAGATGATATAGGTGATATTACAGCAAGAAATATTATTGATTATTTTAAAGATGAAAATATCAAAGGATCTATAGACAGGCTTTTATCAAAGGGACTTAAAATAAATGATATCGAAGAAAATAGAACTAGTAATAAGCTAAAGGATTTAACTTTTGTTATAACTGGTACAATTGATGGCTTTAAAAGAGATGATATTAAAACTCTTATAGAAAAAAATGGCGGTAAGGTGACAGGATCTGTTTCAAAAAATACAGATGTGCTTCTAGCCGGAGAAAAAAGTGGGTCCAAAAGATCCAGGGCCCTAGAGTTAAATATTGAAATTTACGAAAATGATAAATTGTTTGATTTTTTAAATGAATTGAAAGGATAAAATATGGATAGTAAAGATGTAGAAAAGATTTATAATCTAGCTAAATTATCTTTAGAGGATAAGGATGTTACTGTCATAAGTAATAAATTTAATTTGGTATTAGATTTTATTGAAGAAATATTTGATGTAGATACAAGTGATGTGGAAATGACGGAAAAAATTGATGCACACAAAGCGATTTTTAGAAAAGATGAACCTAAAAAATCTTTAGATAGAGAAGTAGCCTTATCTAATGCTAAAGATGTTGAATATGGTTATTATAAGTTAGATTGGAAAATTTAAGGGGTGGATATGAATATAGATAAACTAATAGAAAAATTTAAAAACGAAGAAATATCTGTACTAGATCATACGAAAAATACCCTAGATAGAATAAATAGCGATGATTTGAATGCCTATATAAGTATAGATAATGAAGGCGCTTTAAAAAGAGCCAAATATCTAGATAAAAAATTAAAAAACAATGAAAAATTAGGAAATTTATTTGGTGTTCCAGTTGCAGTTAAAGATAATATATCATATAAAAATTTAAAAATGACTTGTGGGTCAAAGATGCTTGAAGATTTTAACCCTGTATATGATGCAACTGTAATAGAAAATTTATTGAATGAAGATGCCATTATCGTTGCAAAAACAAATATGGATGAATTTGCAATGGGAGGTAGGGGGAAGACTAGTTATTTTGGTCCTACAAAAAATCCTTTAGATAATGAATTGGTTACTGGAGGATCTTCATCTGGATCTGCTGCAGCAGTGGCTAAGGGTGATGTGTTAGTTGCTCTTGGAACAGATACTGGTGGATCTGTTAGGGGACCTGCTAGTTATTGTAATATAATTGGATATAAACCAACCTACTCATTAATGAGTAGATATGGCGTAGTATCAATGGCAAATACCTTAGATCAAGTTTCACTTTTTGCAAATAACATAGAAGATTTAAGGATTTTTTCACAAGTAACATCATCTGTTGACTCAAAGGATATGACATCTATTACCAAAGAGTATGATTACTCATATGAAGATTATGACTTTAAAGGAAAAAAGATTGCTTATATAAAAACTGACTCTAAGTTATATGAGGGAATTGAGGATACTGTCAAAAAAGACTATCAAATTGCCATAAATAAGTTGAAAATGCTAGGAGCAGATATAAGGCCTATAGATTTAAATTATGCTAAATACGCCAATCATGTTTATAATGTAGTAATGAGTTGTGAGGTTTCATCAAATATGAGTAGGTTTGATGGTATAAGATATGCAAATCAAACTGATTCATATGATAATATCAACCAGCTTTTTACAAAAACTAGAAGTGAGGGGTTAGGTGAAGAAGTTCAAAGAAGAATAGCTCTAGGAACAATGTATTTATCAGCTTCTGATAATCAGAGGATATATAAACAAGGCTTGAAAATTAGGACACTAATTAAAGAAGAGTTAGAAAATTTATTCAAAGACTTTGATTTACTAATAACCCCAACAACAACGAACCTAGCTCCAAGAATCGATGATGATTATGAAGATCCACTAAGTGATTTTAAAGCCGATGGGTTTAATGTAATAGTTAATTTATCTGGTATGTGTGGTATAAGTGTTCCTGTTAGAAAAGGAGTATCTGGTTCTATTCAATTTATAGCAGATAGATTTGAAGATAGGAAGATAATAAATGCAAGTGAGAAATTTTTAAGGAGTAAGGATGAAAACTAAAACAATAATAGGACTTGAAATTCACGTGGAATTGGCCACTGCAACAAAGATGTTCTGCTCTTGTAAAAATGAATTTGGAGCCATACCAAATACAAACACTTGCCCTATATGTCTAGGACATCCTGGAGCACTTCCAAGTGTAAATGAAAAAGCTGTAAAGCTTGCAATAAGCGCAGGAATGGCATTTAATTGTGACATAAGAAAAATACAAAAAATGGATAGGAAAAAGTACTTTTATCCAGATTTATCTAAGGGCTATCAAATTACACAATTTGACTTGCCTTTTGCGACAAATGGGTTTATCCAACTAGAAAGTGGAAAAAAGATCAGAATTGATGAGATCCATATGGAAGAGGATACTGCAAAATCTAACCACGATAGAGAAGATGAGACCTTAATGGACTATAATAGAGCAGGTGTACCACTTATAGAGATAGTAACAGCACCTGATATATCTTCTCCTAGTGAAGCACGTGAATTTGTAGAAACATTGGCATCTACCTTAAAATTCTTAAAAGTATCTGATTGTATAATGGCTCAAGGATCTATGAGATGTGATGTAAATGTAAATGTAGAGAATCTTGAAAATGGTAAAAAGACTGCAATTTCTGAGATAAAAAATATCAACTCCATTAAAGCGATTGAAAATGCCTTAGATTTTGAAGAAAAAAGGCATATTTCCTTATTAGAAAAAGATGAACTTGGACAAAAAGAAACTAGAAGATGGGATGATGTTAATCTAGAAACAGTTCATATGAGAAGTAAAGAAGCTTCAAATGATTATAGATTTTCTATTGAGGGTGATATTCCAACAATAGAATTAACAGATGAATTTTTAGATGAACTTAGAAATAATATTCCTGAGTTACCAAAGGTTAAACAAAAAAGATTTATAGATGAATATTCACTAAGTGAATATGATGCTTCACTACTAGCTAATGATAGAGACTTAGGTGATTTCTTTGAAAAAACTAACAAATTAGTTAATGAGCCAAAAGAAGTAGCTAATTGGATTTTGACAGAGTTATCAAGAAACTTAAAAGATAATGAAGAAAGTTTATCTGAGATGAAACTTTCTATAGAGAATTTTGCTAAATTAATAAATTTATCTAAGGATAATAAAATCAATAATAAAGTTTCAAAAAAATTATTAAAAGAAATCTATATTAG
>JAPJPH010000108.1 GCA_030825745.1 Anaerococcus sp. | reverse complement strand
AGAAACGCGTGCAAACCTATCAGAGATTTCAAAAGTGGCACTAACTTGTGCTACGTTATTTGGAAGATTAGAGTTATATCCGATGATCCTATTATTCTCTCCAAATACCTATAAAAATATCAAAAACAGAAGGTTTGACAAAAGATAATCTAAAGAATAAAATTTTAGTGTAAGTAAATATATAGGGAGTTCTTTTAAGATCTGAGAGGAGGGTGGACCCTCGACCTTACCTGATCCAGGTAATGCTGGCGTAGGCAAGATAAGTTTTTTAACAGAATGATCTATTCATTCTGTTTTTTTGTAGGAGGATTTATGCAAAATAATAAAGGTAAGATGAAAGTTGCCCTAACTATAGCAGGAAGCGATAGTTCTGGGGGAGCTGGCATACAGGCTGATATAAAGGCTATGACATTAAATGGTGTCTTTGCTCAATCAGCAATAACAGCGCTAACTGCTCAAAATACAACAGGAGTTAAGTCGATACTAGATAGCTCAAAAGAGTTTCTTTCTGATCAACTAGATATGGTATTTACAGATATTAGACCAGATGCAGTTAAGATTGGTATGGTATCACAAAAAGAATTAATACTACTAATAGCAGAAAAATTAGACTATTATGAGGCTAAAAATATCGTCCTAGACCCAGTAATGGTAGCAACAAGCGGAGCCAAACTATTAAATGATAATGCTATAGAGACTCTAAAAGAGGTTTTTATAAAAAAGGCAAGGCTAATTACCCCAAATATCCCAGAAGCAGAGATACTTTCTGGAGAAAAGATTGAAAATGAAGATGACATGATAAGAGCATGTAAGGATATTTATGATAAGTATCAAGTTTCTGTACTCCTAAAGGGCGGTCATATGATAAATGATGCCAATGACTACCTATATAATGAAAATGGTGGAGTTTGGATTAGGGGTCAAAGAATTGATAATCCTAATACTCATGGTACAGGCTGTACCCTATCATCAGCTATAGCAGCTAACCTTGCTAAGGGAGATGACTTAGAGAAAGCTATAAGAAGGGCAAAAACATACCTAGAAGGGTGCCTAAAAGATAAGCTAGATCTAGGTAAGGGCAAGGGTCCAATGAATCATGCTTTTGACATAAAAGATAAATACAAGGAGTAAAAATGCAAAAGAAGACATCAGTATATGAAAATGGATTGATTTGGTTTGGTGCAGCAGTTTCAATAGCAGAAATCCTAACAGGAACATATTATGCATCAATGGATTTTTCAAAGGCAATATTTGCGATAATAATAGGTCACATTCTAGGATTTGTTTTGCTAAGTCTATCAGGATTAATTGGTGCAAAAACAGGTAGGGGAGCCATGGATTCAACTAAACTTACCTTTGGTAAGTATGGTGGGATGTTCTTTGCCCTAGTTAACTTTCTTCAACTAGTAGGTTGGACAGCTATAATGATCTATGATGGTGCCTTATCATCAAAAGAATTATTTAACCTAAATCACTCTTTTTGGGCAATCCTAATAGGTGTTTTGATAATAGTATGGTTGGCAGTGGGCCTTGATAACCTAGGAAAAATAAACACAATCTCTATGATAGCCCTATTTTTATTAACTATATTAATGTCATTTAAAGTTTTTGGATCTGATTTTAAAACTCTATCAGCAAACGATGGTTCTCTAAGCTTTGGAGGAGCCATAGAACTTGCTATAGCCATGCCACTATCATGGTTACCACTAATATCAGATTACACATCTAAGGCTTATGATGGCAAAAAATCAACTATAGTATCAGCTGGTATATATTCTTTAATATCAACTTGGATGTATATAATTGGATTTACTGGGGCCTTAGTTACTGGAGAAAGTAACTTATCTAGTATATTCTTAGCTAGTGGAATAGGAATATTTGCTATAATAATAATTATCCTATCTACTGTAACCACAACCTTCTTAGATGCCTACTCTGCTGGAATTTCTTTTACTGCAATTAAAGAGAGCATAGATGGCAAAAAGGTAGGCATAGGAGTAACTATAGTTGGTATAATCGCCGCTATAATCTATCCAATGGATGATATTACAGACTTTTTATATTTGATAAGTTCAATCTTTGCCCCAATGATAGCAGTTCAAATTGCAGATTTCTTTACCAAAAAAGATAATAATATAAAAGATATAAACATGTTAAACTTGATATTATGGGTGATTGGATTTATTATATATAGGATATTTTTAAATCTAGACTTATTTATAGGAGCCTCACTTGCCTGTATAATCCTAACAGCTCTTTTAGCAATAATAATTAAAAAAGCCCTAAAATTGTCATAAAATACTTTGACAAAAGTACAAACCCATGGTATTATATATCAGTCAACTTAAAGTTTCTTTGTAAACTTTTGATAAAATCGCTAATCCTTGAAGCGATCAACAAATGCAAGGACGAGTATAGCCGCCACCTACTTAGAGCGGTGTCTAAATAAAGTAGGCAAAAATTTATAGGAGGAATTTTATGAAATATCAAAAAACATGGACTGCAACTCCTGATCAAATCGACAGAAAATGGTATGTCGTTGATGCAGAGGGAATGGTTCTAGGTAGACTAGCTAGCCAAGTTGCAGCAATACTAAGAGGAAAGAACAAACCTACATTTACTCCACACTTTGATACTGGAGATTATGTAATAATTATCAATGCTGAAAAAGTTGTTCTTACAGGTGATAAAGAAAACCAAAAAGAATATAAGAGATATTCTGGATATACAGGTGGACAAAAAATCACTAAATTCAAAGATATGAAGGCAACACACCCTGAAAGAATAGTTGAACATGCAGTAGTGGGCATGCTACCTAAAAATAAACTTGGTAGAGCAATGGCTAAAAAACTTAGGGTTTATGTTGGTAGTGAGCATGATCATGAAGCTCAAATGCCAGAAGTTTTGGATTTAAGGTAAGGAGGGCTAAATGGCAGATACAATAATTCAATCAACAGGAAGAAGAAAATCAGCTGTTGCTAGATGTACTATGGTAAGTGGTAATGGTAATATCCTTGTTAATGGAAGGAATCTAGATGATTACTTCAACTTTGAAACTCTTTCAATTATAGCAAGATCTCCACTAACACTAACAGAAACAGTAAATAGCTATGATATAAAAATAAATGTAAACGGTGGTGGATACACTGGTCAAGCAGGAGCTATTAGACATGCTATAGCTAGAGCTTTACTAGAAGCTAACCCAGATTATAGACAAGCTCTTAAAAGAGCAGGATTCTTAACTAGAGATTCTCGTAAGAAAGAAAGAAAGAAACCTGGATTTAAGAAAGCTCGTAAGAGTTCACAATTCTCAAAGAGATAATCAAAAAATACAAAACACATTCCATATGGTTTGTGTTTTTATTTTACAAAAAATTAGGAAAAAATATGCAAAAGATCAACTATAACCAAAAAATGGAAGAGATAATTAAAAAAAATAAAAATCAGAGCAAAAAACCCCGATTATTAATGCAGGTTTGTTGTGCTCCCTGCTCATCTGCGGTAATGGAGAAGATCCAAGATGATTTTGTTTGTGATATGTATTATTATAATCCGATGATCTATCCTCAAAGTGAGCTTGATAAAAGGATAGATACCCTTAAAAGATTAAAAGAGTCTATGAATATAATGGCAGATATTATAATTGCAGATAATGATATAAAAGATTATAAGGATATAGGGAAAATGAGAAAGGATGATAAGGAAGCTGGAAAGGCTTGCTATGAATGCTATAAATTAAGGCTTGAAAAAACTGCTATCTATGCAGCAGAAAATGACTATGATTACTTTTCAACTACCCTATCTATATCACCACACAAAAGAAGTGATTGGCTTAATGAAATAGGAGCAGATCTTTCAAAAAAATATAAGGTAAACTACCTTTATTCAGATTTTAAAAAGAAAAATGGCTACAAAAGGTCTATAGAACTATCAAGAAAATATGATCTTTATAGGCAGGATTACTGTGGGTGTGTATTTTCTTATAAAGAAATGCTTGATAGAGAAAATAAAAAGGATAATTAGGTTATAAAATTTATTTAATGGGTAATAAATTTAATAGGAGAGAGTTATGATAGTTTTATTCCTTAGTATAAAGGTACTAGCAGTTTATGAACGAGAAGAGAGTTTTCGTGTCACTGTTGTCGTAGGCGATAGTTTT
>JAPJPH010000107.1 GCA_030825745.1 Anaerococcus sp. | reverse complement strand
TAGCTATGCTTTTGTATCAATCATTTTTTGATATTAATGGCAATTTTACCTTTGATAATTATCTTAGCTATTTTAAATCGCCTAACTATATTATAATGACCCTAAACTCATTTTTGACTGCCTTTTTGATTACCCTATTTACCCTTTTATTGGCCTATCCCTTTGCATATATTATAAGGGATTCTAAGTATAAGGAATTTTATCTTTTACTAGTAACCCTGCCAACTTGGATAAATCTTCTTCTAAAAGCCTATGCCTTTATAGGAATTTTAAGTAAAAATGGAGCTTTAGCAGCAATCTTACCCTTAGATGGTAAGGGGATTTTATTTACAAATCCTGCCTTTATTTTGGTAGCTAGTTATGTAGAATTACCCTTTATGATTCTTCCTATTTTTAGGGCCATAGATTCTATTCCAAATGAATATATAATAGCCAGTAAGGATTTGGGGGCTAGCAGGGGTCAAACCTTTAGAAAAATTATCCTACCCCTATCAATGGATGGGGTTATAGCTGGAGTTCAGGCTGTATTTATACCTTCTCTATCCTTGTTTTTGATAACTAGGATTATTGGGGGCAATAAGATCATAACCCTTGGAACTGCAGTAGAAGAGCATTACCTAGTAACTCAAAATTGGGGCATGGGAGCTACCATAGGTCTTGTCCTTATTGTATTGATGTTTATTGTAATGAGCCTATTAAATAGGAGAAAGGGGATTGAGAATGAATAAAGAAAATAAAAGCCTAGCAAAGATCTATCTGATATTTATATTTATCCTCCTATACCTACCTATAGCCTACTTGATTTACTTCTCTTTCAACGAGGGATTGACCATGAATGAGTTTAAAGGCTTTTCTCTAGGCCATTATGAAAAACTTTTAGCTGATCATAGGCTATGGGTTATAGTAATAAATACACTGATCCTTGCCTTACTCTCTGCCTTATTGGCAACTATAATAGGAACAATTGGGGCAATAGGAATTTACTATTTAAAAAATGAGAGGATAAGAAAAAGAGTCCTTAGTTTTAATAGTGTCCTAATGGTTATGCCAGATGTAATGATGGGAGCAAGCTTTCTAGTTTTGTTTACCTTTTTGATAAAAATTCCTATGGGCTTTATGACTGTTTTACTATCTCATGTAGCTTTTTCAATACCTATAGTTGTACTTATGGTCCTACCTAGGTTAAATGCACTAAATAAGTCAATGATATTGGCAGCAGAAGATTTGGGAGCATCTGATTTTATGATTTTAAATAAGATCATCCTTCCAAATATAACTAGCGGGGTTTTGACAGGATTTTTCATGGCCCTAACCTATTCCCTAGATGACTTTGCCGTTACATTTTTCGTAACAGGGTCAGGATTTTCTACCCTATCTGTAGAGATATACTCCAGAGTTAGGGCGGGTATATCGCTGGAAATCAATGCCTTATCTACATTGATGTTCTTATTATCCCTAGTTCTAGTAGTTATTTATTATTTTCTAAGTAAAAGGGAGATTATGAATAAGGAGGGTATAAAGTAATGAATAAGGTATACAGATTTTTCATAGCAGTTATTATTGGTATAGGAGCTCTTCTTTTTATGAGATTTGCCCTTGAAAAAAAATCTGATAACTCAACTAAAAACACCCTTTATGTTTATAACTGGGGAGATTATATATCTCCTGAGGTAGTAAAGCATTTTGAAGATGAAACAGGGATTAAAGTTGTAATGGAAACATTTGACTCAAATGAGGCCATGATAACAAAAATCAAGCAAAAATCAACTGACTTTGATATATGTGTTCCTAGTGAGTATGCGGTAGAGATGATGAGAGATCAGGGACTTTTAAAAAAGCTGGATCATTCTAAGATAGAGGGTCTAGAAAATATAGATCCTAGATTTTTAGACAGGGAGTATGATCCTGGCAATGAATATTCTATTCCTTATTTTTGGGGAACCTTTGGTATAGTCTATGATAAGAGCAAATATAATGAAAAAGATTTTAAATCATGGAAAAATCTTTGGGATGATAAATTTAAAGGAGAGATCCTAGCCTTTGATGGGGCAAGAGAGACCCTAGGCATAGGCTTACTTGCCAAAAATATGAGCTTAAATACAACAGATGAAGATACATTAATAAAAACTCGTGATGAACTTAGACCCTTTATGGGAAATATCAAGGCTATCCTTGCAGATGAGATAAGGATGTATATGTCCCAGGGTGAGGCTAGTGTAGGACTTACCTTTAATGGGGATGCATCTATTGCTATTGAGTCAAATGATAAGCTAGGTTATGCCATCCCAGAAGAAGGATCAAATATATGGTTTGATAACCTAGTTATCCCTGAAACAAGCAAAAATACTGAGGGTGCCTATGCCTTTATTAGCTTTTTAAATAGACCAGAAGAAGCTGCCATAAATGCAGATTATATATGGTATGCAACAGTAAATAAAAAGGCCATGGACCTAATAGATGAGGATGCTAGAGATGATAAAACCCTATATCCAGATGAGGATGTAGTAAAGAAATTAGAGGTATTTAAGGCCCTAGATAAGCAGTCAACTATCCTATATAACGATCTATTTTTAGACCTTAAGATATCACCTCAATCAAAATAAGGAAGGGATCATATGAAAAGATATTTAAAAATATTAGCAAAAGTATTACTTTTAACTCTAGCACTTTCATCTTGTCAAGCAGACAAGGACTCTAAGCTAGATAAGCAATCTAATATAGAAAGCGAAAGTGTTATTTCAGAAGATGAAGATAGTATAAGCGTTGGATTAGATGAAAGTGATAAAAAAGAGGATGATAGTCTAGATAAATCTAAGGCTAAGAAAAAAAGTGAAGGCCTATTTGGATCAGAAACTTATGAGGCTAAATTAATAATGGGAGGAGATATCCTTCCACACATGCCTATAAATGAATATGCTATGGCCTATGGGGAAGATGGTGAATTAGACTATTCAAGGTCTTTTGAAGATATGAAAGAATTTTTTAAAGACTATGACTTTGTAATAGTTAACAACGAGTTTAGTGTAAATCCTAACTTTGAGCTATCAGGCTATCCTACCTTTAACTCAAGTGCTGATATATACAAGGGTCTAAAGGATATGGGAGTTGACCTAATGACTACAGCCAACAACCACTGCCTGGATACAGGTATAGAGGGTCTAGAATCAACCATAGATGCAATTAATGAGCATGGAATTGAAAATGTTGGTACAAGAAAAACTTCTAATAGAAAATATTATATCAAAGAAATTAACAACATAAAAATAGGTATCCTTGCCTATGCAGAAAGTGTCAATGGCTTTGACTACCTATTAGATACTGATGAAACATTATTTATGGTCGATAGGCTTGATGAGGATCTTATAGAAGAAGATATAAAAAATATTAGAAAAGAGGGGGCAGAATTTGTAATAGTATGGCCTCACTGGGGAGTAGAATACCAATCCTATCCTGAAGAATATCAAATAGAGCTAGCCCATGCTATGATAGACTGGGGAGCTGATATGGTAATAGGTAACCACCCTCATGTTATCCAACCTAGGGAAATGTATGAGACTAAAGATGGTAGGTATGGGGTTATCTATTACTCAGTAGGAAACCTATTATCAAATCAAAAAGCTCCTGCTTTTGATGGAGACTATAGGGTAGAGCAAGGGATATTAGTTCAGGCAAATATCAAAAAAGATAAAAATAGCGATAGGGCCTACCTAGATAAAACAAGGTTTCACACAACAGTAGTAGATAGGACAGAAGATAGCTATGGCTACCTAGATAAGACCTATGTTGCAACTTCTTATCTAGAAGATGAAGAGAAAATGGAGAGCTTAAGAGCTGAGCTAATTGATTTAATAAAACTGGGTGATAGTATGAATACAGAAACTATAAATACAGAAATAGAGTAAATTATGTTGATATTAAAGTTTTTTAAAAATACTTTTCTAGTATTTTTAACAAGCCTAGTGATATTTATAGCTGCCGCTTATTGGGATGAACTATTTCCTATTTTCCTAGTTTTCTCACCCTTATATGCACCTTTGGGAGGAGTCATTCTAACTATAATAGAACATAATTTCAGGCCAGGCAAACTAGCAATTATAATACTAACTATAATAATAACTATCATAGCCTTTTTTATAAGCATGGCATTTATCTATAATAT
>JAPJPH010000106.1 GCA_030825745.1 Anaerococcus sp. | reverse complement strand
AGTTTATATGAAAAAGAAATTTAGAATTTTATTAATATTTATTTTAGCTCTATCTTTTACATCTTGTAATAATAATGATAATAACAAGGTAGAAGATAAGGCAAAAAGTGTATCAGAACTTATAGAAAACCTTGATGAGGATGTGAAACTTGCTAAAGATAATAACGAAGTTGAAAATGCTAAGGCTGATCCAGTTGATAATAGAGATTTGGCAAAAAAAAGATGGGAAGATTCCAAAAACAAAGAAAAAAAACTAGATAATAGTAAGGAAGAAAAATTAGTATCAAATAAAGTAAAAAATGATGAAAATACTTTAAGTAATGCTGAAAATAATTTAAAAGATAAAAAAACCAGTGATGTTAAAACCCTAAGACTAAAAGTTTTTGGGGATACTATGGCCCATCTAGGTCAAATTCAGTATGCCTATAACTATGGTGGGGGGTATTATGATTTTTCAAACCAGTTTTCATATATAAAAGATTATGTTGAGGATGCTGATCTTTCAATAACAAATTATGAAACTACTACTAACCCTAATAGGGAGTATTCTGGTTTTCCTAGATTTAATGCACCAGCATCATATTTAAATGCCTTAAAAGATGTTGGTTTTGATGTAGTTACAACTGCCAATAACCATTCCTTGGATACTGACGAAGAGGGGATATTCACTACCATAGATGCTATAAAAGATGCTGGTTTAGACTATGTTGGGACATCTATAACAGATAGAGATAAAATATTATATAAAGAAGTAAATGGGATTAAACTTGCAATTTTAGCCTACACTTATGGGGCAAATGGGATAGATGATTTACTTACTTTAAGAGAGGAAGTAGATTCATTAAATTATCTTCATGAAGAGGAAATAAAAAAGGACATAGAAACTGCAAAGAAAAATAAGGCTGACTTTATATTAGTTTATCCTCATTGGGGAATAGAATATCAAAGTGTAGAAGATGTTTCTCAAAGTGATTTGGCAAAGAAAATGCTTGATTGGGGAGCTGATATTATAATTGGAAATCATCCACATGTAGTTCAACCCTATGAAATTTATGAAAGTGAGGATGGAAGGTCTACTTTTATAGCCTATGCTTTGGGGAATTTCATATCCTACCAGTCATTAGAGGTTAATGATGATATAAGGACAGAGCAAAATGTATCCTTTGATATAACCCTAGAAAAAGACTTAAATAATGATAAGGCAAGAATTAGAGATTTTAAGGCTAATCCTTTATGGGTAGGATCTAACTATGATGATTATGGAAAATCTGTAAAAACATACCTATGCGAAGACTTTTTAGAAGGTGGAAAATATTATGATCAGGTAAGTGAAGAGCAAAGAGATAGGATACGACAGGCATATAATGATACTATGACTACCTTAGGATATGATATATATGACTAACATGGTTATTTTAAATGAGACCTTTATATTAGATGCTATACAAAAAATAAGGAATCCTTTTTTAGATAGATTTATGGTATCAATATCTAGTCTTGGGAACTTATCCTTAGTATGGATTAGCCTTATTATTGTATTTTTGACTACAAATAAGTATAGGAATCAAGGTAAAATCATAATAATATCATTTATACTTAATATAATTGTTGTCAATTTAATAATGAAGACTGCTTTTGCCAGAGTAAGACCCTATGAGGCTAACAATTTTACAGATCTTTTGGTAATAAGGCTTTCCGATAATTCCTTTCCATCAGGTCATAGTTCCTTTGCTTTTTCATTTTTAACAGTGATTTTACTACTGACAAAATCAAAATTACTTAAAATTTATACAAGTATCTTAGCTATAGGTATTGCCTTATCAAGGCTCTACCTATATGTACACTATCCAACTGATGTATTAGTTGGATCGATAGTTGGGATATTATTAGCTCTGTTAGCTATAAAAATATATCAATCAGACAAATATAAGAATATTAAAGAAAAATATAATTTACACCGGGCTTAGATTATGGTATAGTATTTAGGTAACAATCAAGCCGGTGTGTTGGAATTGGCAGACGAGACAGACTCAAACTCTGTTGTCCACCAGGGCGTGTGGGTTCGAGTCCCACCACCGGCACCATGGCTAAACGTTGAGAGATCAACGTTTTTAATTGCCTAAAAATAATATATTTAAAAATATTACATATAAACTAGGGCAAAATATAATGATTAAGGAAGGAAATATGAAAGCAATAGTTTTACTAAGTGGTGGAGTAGATAGTACCACTTGCCTTGCATTGGCAAAAGAAGAAAATGAAGAAGTTATAGCAGTTACTATTGATTATGGACAAACTCATCAAAGGGAATTAGAATCAGCCTTAGAGATTGCAAACTATTACCAAGTTGAACTTATCAAAATAAATTTAACAGAAGTATTTAAAAATAGTCATTCATCATTAAATTCAAAAAGTGGTCTAGAAATAAGTAAGGGTGATTATAAGGATCAAGAAGATATTAATACAGAGGTAGAATTTAGAAATGGAATATTCCTATCAATTGTGGCAGGATTAGCCTTACAAAATGAAGCAGACTTTATATATTATGGAGCCCACAAAGATGATAGTGGTGCCATATATGCTGATTGTTCAGATGAATTTATAGAAAGTATGGCTGAGAGTATTAGAATAGGAACTAGGGATAAGGTTAAGCTTATAACTCCTTTTAAAAGTAATACCAAAGATGATATAGTAAAAGTAGGATTAGAGCTTAAAGTTCCATATGAGATGACCTATAGCTGTTATAAGGGAGGAGAAAAACCTTGCGGCCAATGTGGTACTTGTATAGATAGAAAAAAGGCCTTTAATGCTAATGGGATCTATGATCATAAATACTATTAAAAGTTTAATATTAGAATAGATAAAATCGTACGCTTATAGTACGATTTTTTTCTACCTTTATTTATAATTCTTTAAAAATATTCATTTATAAGATATACTATTATAAAGGAGATGAGATGAGTAAAACAGTAATGTTAATAGATGGATCTAGTTTGATCTTTAGAGCTTTTTTTGCTCTACCAAATTTAACCAATAATGATGGAGTAATGACCAATGGGGTATATGGTTTTTTAACCATGTACTTTAATGCCTTTGAAAAATATAAACCTGATTATGTCCTAGTAGCTTTTGATAGGCCATCTAAGACTTTTAGGCACAAAGAGTTTGAGGATTACAAGGCAACTAGGGATAAAATGCCTAGTGAGCTTTCCTATCAATTTGGGATATTAAAAGATATTTTAGACTCCCTTAATGTAAAATATACAGACCTAGATGGATTTGAAGCAGATGATATAGTAGGAACCTATGCTAAAATGGCTCAAGATAAAGGATACGAGTCTGTTTTGATAACAGGTGATAGGGATTATTTACAACTAGTAGATGATAAAATCGTAGTTTTTTTAACTAAAAAAGGTGTATCACAGACAGAAGAATACACAGTTGATAAAATCAAAGAAGAATTTGGACTAAATCCTAGTCAGTTAATAGATGTAAAGGGTCTTGAGGGAGATAAAAGCGATAACATTCCAGGAATTGATGGTATTGGACCTAAAAAGGCCCAAGGTTTTATTAGGGAGTATGGATCAATTGAAAATTTATATAAGCATATAGATGAAATATCAGGAAAGAAAACTAAGCAAAGCCTAATAGATAACGAAAATATAGCCTATATGAGCAAAAAGATAGGGACTATAGTTACACATGCTCCTGTTGAATATGACCTAGAAGATTTAAAATATATGGATCCAGATGATCAAAGTCTAAGAGAAAAATATAATAAATATAACTTTAACAAATTTTTAGAAGATATGGCAGATACTAAAAGCAAAGATTCTAAGCCTAGCTTCACTTATTCAGATTCTAAAAATAAGAATAAACTCATAAAGTCTATAAAAGAAGAAAAAGAACTATACTTTTACTCAGTTTTTGATGGAGAAAATTATATTCACTCAAATATGGCAAAAGTTGCCATTAAAACAGCTGAAACTGACACTTTTATATTTGATCCAAATGATGAGTTTGTAGATAACTTTAAAAATATTTTTGAAGATTCAAATATTATTAAGATAGGCTTTGATATAAAAAAGGAAATTCTCTTATTTAACAAACTAAATATTAAAATAAGTGATAAATTTGATGATTTAATGCTAGCTAATTACC
>JAPJPH010000105.1 GCA_030825745.1 Anaerococcus sp. | reverse complement strand
TTTCCTTACTTTCTTCATTTTTTATTATAAAAGATAATTTAGTTTCAGAAATTATTATTGCTGCAAATATTAGGATAAAGCCAATTATTGAGTAAGTAGTTAGTTTTTCTATACCTAGGATAACAGGTATTAGGATACCAAATACAGATTCAAATCCTAAAATGATAGCTGATGATGACTCATCAGTATATTTTTGCCCAACATTTTGAAGTAAAAGTGCAATAGTAGTACAAAATATAGCTAGGTATAAAAGCTCTAATACTGGGTTTATATTGCTTATACTAATGCTTAATTTTCCATCAAATATAAAAGTAGCTAGGGCCGCTAGGACTGCAGCTGAACTAAATTGGTATATAGTCATTACAATTGGATCTTTCCCCTCACATAGGATTGATACTGAAACTATATGACTTGCAAATAATAAACCACTAAGAAGTGCTAGGCCATCACCTAGTAGCATTTCTTTACTCGCATCAAATATAGATGATCCCTCAGCAACTCCAGATTTAGAAATAAAATATATACCTACAACTGCAATAAAGGCTGCTATAATATTAAACTTATCTGGTCTTTGTTTGGTAATAAGCCATGATAGAAATGGAACTATTACACAATATGAAGATGATAAAAATGCACTCCTACCTGGATCCGCATAGGTAACACCTAGAGTTTGAGAAAAATAGGCCATAAACAAGAATATTCCTACTATCAATCCCATTTTTAAATCATGTTTACTAGATTCTTTAATATTTTTATGAAATATTATAGCTAAAATTATTGCAGATAAACCAAACCTTACCATCAAAATAAAATTTGGGGTAAAGGTATTTGCGGCTGTCTTTACAACTGTTAGTGAACTTCCCCACAAGATAGCTGTTATAAAAAGACCTATCTTTGCAAGCATGTCAATTTTTTTATTTTTCTTTTTCTTCTCCATCAATTCTCCTCTGTTTTATGTCAAATTTGAAAATAAAAATACAATATATTTAATATTAATTAAAAATATTAATTGTATTTAAACTAAGTACCCATGTTTGATTATACCCACGTAGAAAAATATTAAAAGTTATCTTATTATAAATATTTATTTCATAAATTAATTTGCTATTTTTTTAAAAAAATTTCTTTGGGTATAAAGTTAGTAGATAATTTCAAGGAGGATTTATGGGAAAATATATTGATGATGCTAAAAATCTCCATGAATACGTTGGAGGAGATAGTAATATTTCATCTGTAACCCACTGTGTTACAAGAATGCGTTTTGTATTAAATGATCCTAAAGTAGCTGATGTTGAAAAAATTGAAGATATCCCATCAGTTAAGGGTAGTTTTACCCAGGCGGGTCAGTTTCAAGTTATTATAGGAAATGATGTAGATCAGTTTTATAATGACTTTATGTCTATTTCAAATGCTCATGAGGCTAGCAAGGATGAGGTAAAACAAGATGCCAAGAAAAATCAAAATTGGCTACAAAAAGTTTCATCTGTCTTAGCTGAAATATTTGCGCCTTTGATCCCAGCTATTATAGTTGGAGGTCTTTTACTAGGCTTTAGAAATATCTTAGAGGGAATCCAATTTGCAAATCTAGGTGGCCAAACTATAGTAGAGCATTCCCAATTTTGGGCAGCTACTAATGATTTTTTATGGCTAATATGTGAGGCAATCTTCCATTACCTACCGGTAGGTATAGTTTGGTCTATAACTCGTAAGATGGGTACTACTCAAATTTTAGGTATAGTTTTAGGTATTTGTCTAATATCACCTAACCTATTAGCTAATGCTTATTCTATTGCAGGTGGTGGAGAAATTCCTGTATGGGATTTTGGTGCTTTTCAAATTGAGAGGATAGGTTACCAAGCTCAAGTAATTCCAGCCATGCTTGCAGGTTTTACCCTAGTTTATTTAGAGAAGTTTTGGAAAAAACATATTCACCAATCAGTATCAATGATATTTGTGCCACTTTTATCTCTTTTACCAGCTGTTATCCTAGCTCATACTGTTCTAGGACCTATTGGTTGGAAATTAGGTTCCATAATTTCTAATGGAGTATACCAAGGACTTACATCAGGACTTAACTGGCTATTTGGAGCAGTATTTGGTTTCTTCTATGCTCCTTTGGTTGTAACAGGACTTCACCATATGACCAATGCCATAGATCTTCAGTTGGCCAATGACTTTGGTGGAACAATCCTATGGCCTATGATTGCCCTATCAAATATAGCCCAAGGATCAGCAGTTTTAGCTGTGATTATTCTTCATAGGGGTGATAAAAAAGAAGAGCAAATATCTATACCAGCAGCAATTTCAGCCTACCTAGGTGTAACAGAACCTGCTTTATTTGGTATAAATATCAAATTTGGTTTTCCATTTATAGCAGGAATGATAGGATCGGGCCTTGCTGGAATGTTTTCAGTATTAACCAAGACTATGGCTTATAATATTGGTATAGGTGGTATACCAGGATTCTTATCTATCAAGACAGAATCATGGCTAACCTTCTTTATAGCTATGGCCATAGCAATTATAGTACCAATTTTATTAACAATGTTATTTAATAAAAAGAAAATGTTTCAAAATAAGATAGAATTTAAAACCCCAAGTTTTAGTTAGGAGAAATATGAATTTAGGTAAGAAAGTAATCTATCAAGCATATCCAAGAAGTTTCAAGGATTTAAATAAGGATGGTATAGGAGACCTTAGAGGCATAGCTTCTAAGGCTTCTTATATTAAAGATCTTGGAGTAGATATGGTATGGCTAAACCCATTTTTTATCTCTCCCCAAAATGATAATGGCTATGATATAGCTGATTATTACCATATAGATCAAAGATTTGGAAGCGAAGAAGAGCTTGATAATCTTATAAAAGTTTTTGAACAATATGAAATAGGACTAATGTTTGATATGGTATTTAACCACACATCAACACAGCATGAGTGGTTTCAAAAAGCCTTGGCTGGAGATTTATACTACCAAGATTTTTATTATATCAAAGATCCAAAAGAAGATGGAAGTTTACCTACTAACTGGCAGTCCAAGTTTGGTGGTAATGCCTGGGCGCCTTTTGGAGATACTGGCAAGTACTACCTTTGCCTTTATGATAAGACCCAGGCTGATTTAAACTGGCATAACCCTAATGTTAGGGAAGAATTATATAAGATAGTAAATTATTGGATTGATAGGGGGATAAAAGGCTTTCGCTTTGATGTTTTAAATGTAATTGGCAAAAATGAGAACCTAGTTGATAGTGATGGAAATATTAGTCATGAAAAGGCCTTATACACTGATACGCCTATAGTTCATCAATGGATAGAAGAGCTTAATGAAAACACCTTTGGGCGTTTTGATGATATTATAACTGTAGGGGAAATGAGCTCTACTAATATAGAAAATTCTAGAAGATATTCCAATTCAGATGAGAGAGAATTATCAATGGTATTTAGTTTCCATCACCTTAAGGTCGATTATGAAAATGATGAAAAATGGACAGATGCTCCTTATGACTTTAAAAAATTAAAAGATATTATAATGGATTGGCAAGTTGGTATGCAAGATGGGGGTGGCTGGAATGCCCTATTTTGGAATAACCATGACCAACCTAGGGCTAATAACCGCTTTGGTGATGTAGAAAATTATCCATATGAAACTTCTACCATGCTCGCTCAAACCATCCACTTTCTAAGGGGAACTCCTTACATCTACCAGGGAGAAGAGATAGGCATGACTGATCCAGACTATCCTAGTATAGATTACTATAAGGATATAGAAAGTATAAATGCTTACAAGGACCTATTAGCTAAGGGATATAGCAAGGAAGATGCCCTAGCTATCATAAAGAAAAAATCTAGGGATAACTCAAGAACTCCAATGCAGTGGGATGATAGCAAGAATGCAGGATTTTCTGATGGAAAAGCATGGATTAAGGTAAATGATAATTATAAAGATATAAATGTAAAAAGCCAAGAAAAAGATCCAAACTCAGTCTTAGCCTATTATAAAAAGCTTATTAACCTAAGAAAAGAAGAAAATATTATATCAGATGGTTTGGTTTTTAAAATCCTAGAAGATGATCCAAATATCTTTGCCTATGTAAGAGAATATGAGGGTGAAGTCCTAATAAATATAAATAACTTCAGCAATAAAAACGTAGAATTTGATCTCGAAAG
>JAPJPH010000104.1 GCA_030825745.1 Anaerococcus sp. | reverse complement strand
GGATAAAATAAAGCATTTCAATTGTAAAATCTTTATAAAATAATGGACATATTTGTAAAATTGATATAAAATTATGTAGAGTAATTAAAAATTGGAGGGTAATATGAAAATTAAAAATCTTACATTACTAAGTGTACTTTCATTATCACTAATCCTATCTTCATGTGGTGGAGATAAGGCTGATGATAATAAGGATCAAGGAAAAAATGAAACAACTACTGAGCAAACTGCAGATGATAAAGCAGCTACAAAGGAAGATGCAACTGATGAAAAAAGTGAAACTCCTACAGGTGAAACTGTAAAAGTTACTATGGTAACTGATGAGGGCGGTATCAATGATAAGAGTTTTAACCAATCAGCTTATGAAGGACTAAGTGAATATAAGGAAAGTGGAAAAAGTGACTTTGACTATATAGAAAGTCATACAGATGCTGATTACCAACCAAACTTAGAGTCAGCATTAGATAGTGAATCTGACTTAATTCTAACAGTAGGATATGCCCTATACAATGCAACTAATGAAGCTGCAAAGGCTAATCCTGAACAAAAATATGCAATTATAGATAATGCAAATATTGAAAATCAAGAAAACTTACTAGGAATCACATTTGCAGATCATCAAAACTCATTTTTAGCTGGATATATAGCTGGTATGAAAACAGAATCAAACCACGTAGGATTTATTGGTGGTCAAGAGTCTGATGTTATATCTAGGTTTGAAAATGGTTTTAAAGCTGGTGTAAAGGAAGCTAGCCGTGAAAAGGGTGAGGACATTAAAGTAGATGTACAATATGCAAATAGCTTTACAGACCAAGCTAAGGGTAAAAATATAGCCAACCAAATGTACCAAGAAGGTGCAGATGTAGTAATGCATGCTGCAGGTGGAGTTGGTATTGGATTAATGGAAGCTGCAAAAGAAAATAATAAATGGGTTATCGGTGTAGATAGAGACCAATCAGCAGAAGCTCCAGATAACATGCTAGTTTCTACTATAAAAGGTGTAGGAGATGCTGTAAAATTAGTTGTAGATGGACTAGAAAAAGGCGAATTTGAAGGTGGAACAACCAAAGAATTTACTCTAAAAGATGGTCATGCAGTAGATATTGCTTATGCTAATAATGACCTAGTTAGTCAAGAAATAAAAGATAAGGTAGAAGAACTTAGAGATAAGATTATTAATGGCGAAATAGAAGTACCTCAAAATGATGAGGAATTTACTAAAATGGGTTATGATAAATAAGTAAAATTTTGGAGCAGGATTTCCTGCTCTTTTTTTTATAAATTTTTATGAATATATGATATTATATTAGTGATAGTATAAAAGGGGGACATTTATGAGAAAATATTTTGATAAGGCCCCAGTTGTAAGTATGAAAAATATTACTAAGCGTTTTGGAGAAAAAGAAGTTTTATCTAATGTGAACTTTGATCTTCACAAATGCGAGGTCCATGCCCTTTTGGGTGAAAATGGAGCTGGCAAGACGACTCTTATGAATATACTTTATGGAATGTTTCCTCCAACTGAGGGAACTGTTAGTATAAATGGTAGGCGATTTTCCAAGATGAGTCCAAAAAAGGCTATAGAGCTTGGGATAGGAATGGTCCACCAACATTTTATGCTAATAGAGCCCCTTACAGTAGCTGAAAATATTATACTTGGCTATGAAAAAGATAAGGGAATATTTCTAGATAAGAAAAAAGCTTACGCTGAGGTTTTAAAGTTAAGTAAAGACTATGGTTTAATGATTGACCCACAGGCTAGGGTAGAAGATATCAGTGTTGGTATGCAGCAAAGGGTAGAGATTCTAAAAAGCCTATATCATGGGGCTGATATTCTAATTTTTGATGAGCCTACAGCTGTTTTGACTCCTCAAGAAATTCTTGAATTTATTGATATTGTAAAAAAACTAACCGAACTAGATAAATCTGTTATAATAATTACCCACAAGCTTGATGAAATTAAAGCCATGGCAGATACCTGTACTATTATTAGAAGGGGTAAATTTATTGATAAGGTTGATGTAGATAAGGTCAGTAGAAAAGAGTTGGCTGAAAAAATGGTAGGCCGTGATGTAAGCTTTTCTGTTAATAAAAAGGAAATTGAAACTGGCGGAGTTATCTTAAATATAGAAGACCTCTGGGTTAAGGATAAAAGAGGAGTTGATATATTAAAGGGCCTAGATTTAAAACTTCATTCGGGAGAAATCCTAGGAATTGCCGGTGTAGATGGAAATGGCCAAACTGAGCTTATAGATGCTATAACTGGTATGACTAAGTCAAATAGGGGAAGTGTGACTTTAAATGGTGAGGATATCACAAATAAGTCTAGTAGAAAGATTTTAGATTTAAAAATGAATTCTATCCCTGAGGATAGGCAAAAAAGAGGGCTTATCCTAGAATATCCAATTAAAGATAATCTTATCCTAGAAAGAGTTAGGCAAGAACCATTTTCAAAAAATGGTAGGTTAAATTTTAAAAATATAGAAGATAATGCAGAAAACTTAATATCTAAATTTGATATTAGACCTAATGACATGGATGCGAGAGCATCTGACCTATCTGGAGGTAACCAACAGAAGGTAATTATAGCTAGGGAAATTTCAAATGGACCGGATGTCCTAATAGCTGCCCAACCAACAAGGGGACTAGATGTAGGAGCTATTGAAATTATCCACCAATACCTAGTTGATATTAGAAATGAAAATAAAGCTGTTCTTCTTATAAGTTTTGAGCTAGATGAAATTATGGATCTATCAGATAGGATCTTGGTTATCTATGATGGGAAAATTGTAGGTGAGAGGGATCCAAAAACTTGTGATGAATTTGAAATAGGTAGATTAATGGCAGGGGGATCAGATGAGTGATACAAGTGCAAAGATAAAGTCAAATAGATTAGCTACTTTAAAAAATAACAGGTTCCTCTTTACCCTAATATCTATTATTATAGGACTAGCTGTCGGTGCCTTAGTTTTAATTTTAAGTGGCTATGATCCAGTTGAAGGCTTTAAAAACCTATATCTAGGAGTATTTAAAACTCCAAGACACATGGGATGGGCTATAGTAAACTCAACTCCTATCATACTGACAGGTCTTGGTGTATGCTTTGCCTTTAAAAGTGGTCTATTTAATATGGGTGCTGAGGGTCAATTTATAATCGGAACAATTGTAGCCTTTTTAGTGGGATATTTCTTTAATCTACCACCAATAATCCTTCCTATAGTAGCCATTATCCTAGCTATGCTAGCAGGAGCTATATATGGGGCTATATCTGGATTTGTTAAGGCTAAATTTGGTATCCATGAGGTTATTTCAACCATCATGCTTAACTGGATAGCCTATTATTTCCAAAACTTTATTGTATATAGGTATAGGATGCCTAACTCTATGGCATCATTTAATATTAATGATAATGCAAAGATAACTCTAGTTACTAATGCTGCTGAAAGATTTACAGGATTTTTCTCAAAATTTTTTAGAGCTCCTATCCATTGGGGATCTATTTTGGCTATAGTAGCTGTAATTATAGTTTGGTATATCCTAAATAAAACAACCCTAGGTTATGAGATAAAGGCAGTAGGTCTTAATAAGGAAGCCAGCCAATATGGGGGTATAGATAGTGGTAAGAAAATAACCCAATCTATGGCTATATCAGGAGCTATATGTGCCCTAGCTGGTGTAACTCAAGTGTTAGGATTTACCTATAACTTATCAATTTTAACTAGCATGCAAAACTTTGGTTTTGATGGCCTAGCAGTTTCCTTATTAGCTAGCAACAACCCAATAGGTGTAATATTTTCTGGCCTATTTTTTGGATCACTTAAATATGCTGGTAGTAACCTTCAAAGAAGTATGGGAGTACCTAGCGAGTTAATTAGTATTATAATAGGTACTATAATCCTATTTACTGCAGTTCCTTTAATTTTTAGAATCATAAAAGCAAGGATAAAATCTAATAATAAGCAAAAAGAGAATGAAAAGTTACTTGATAATGATGATGAAAGTAAGCTAATAGATAATAAGGATGAAATATCTTATGATAAAAAGATTCCTAATCCTATTGATAAGGATATAAAAGAAGAAAAAGATCCAAATAAAGATCTAGTAATAGAAGAAAGTGATATGGATAAGTCAGAAGAGCTTAAAGAGGATATTAGAGATAAAGAAAATATAGTAACAATTGATGATGACTTATCTAATAAAGATATAGA
>JAPJPH010000103.1 GCA_030825745.1 Anaerococcus sp. | reverse complement strand
TTTGTAAATAATTATTTAAAAACATATTTTCAAAAGGGGTTGTCCCCATATCAAGTTTAAGTTCTTGCATTTTGAAGTTCATAATATCTCACCTTTGTTAATTTCATTATGTTTATTTTAGAGAAAATAAGCCCACCTTTCTCTGTAAAATATTTTGGATTAAATTCTATATCCTGATTTTCAAATAATTCAATTTTTTGTTCGTATTTTAAAAACCCAACTGAATTATATAAATTTATCGCTCTATCATTAAATTGATTTACATCTAAGATTAATTCTCTATATTTCATTGATCTAAAAAAATGGTCCAATAAATCTTCCAAGGCTTCTTTTCCATATCCCATGGATGTGTATTTCGAGTCAAATACTATCCCGAGTTTGGCCTTTTTTAGCAAGGGATTTATCTCTTTTAATCCAATAAATCCTATAAATCTGTCATCTTCTATTTTGTTAATACTAAAATATTTTTTTCTAGGTGTAGAAACTGACCCATACCATATTTGTATTTCAAAATCTGATAATGAAGAGTAGTTATAACCTTGAAGATATGGATTTGTAAAATCTGTCCATAATTTAAAATCTTTTGCTTTTTCTATATTGATTTTTTCTAAATATATTCTAGGCATCTGCTTCTCTTTGACTAAGGTCTCTAAAGGTGGTACAAGGCTTATTGAAAAATAAGTCTACACTACCAGTCGCCCCATTTCTATGTTTGGCAAATATTAGTCTAGCAACATTCGGATTTGTTTGCTCATCATAATAGTCTTCTCTATATAGGAGCATTACAACATCAGCATCTTGTTCTATAGCGCCAGATTCTCTCAAGTCTGATAATATCGGTTTATGGTCAGATCTTTTATCAGCCTCACGCGATAGCTGAGCTAGGGATAGGATTGGACAGTTTAATTCTTTTGATAGGGATTTTAGTCCTCTAGATATAGATGCAATTTCATTTTGCCTATTTTCTTGTCTGGTATCTGATTGCATTAGTTGAAGATAATCTATTACCACTAAATCTAACCCTTCTTCTGCCTTTAACCTTTTTAATTTGCTTCTCATCTCTGATAGGGTAATCCCTGGAGTTTCATCAACATATATGTTTTTTTGCATTATTTCTTTGGTAGCATGGATTAAAAGCTCCCAGTCATCATCTCTAATTGATCCATTAATTATATTTTCTAGATTTACTAGGCTAACCATTGATAACAATCTTTGGTTTAACTGATAGGTACTCATTTCTAAGGAAAAAAATGCTACAGATTTATTTTCCTTTGCAGCATTCCATGCTATAGTTAATCCTAGGGCAGTCTTTCCCATTGCTGGCCTTGCTGCTAATAATATTAGTTGAGATTTCTGTAGGCCAGATAATTTATTATCTACTAAGGATAAGCCTGTACTTACACCAGTTATTTTTCCATCAGCCATGGTAAGTTCATTTATTAATCTTAAAGTTTCATCCATAGTGTCAGAGACTTTAACTAAACCTTGGTTGTGGGTATCTTGGCTTATGGTAAATATTTTTGATTCAGCCTTAGCTAAAATATCGCTTACTTTATCAGTTGCTTTTATACTTATATCAATGATATCTTCGCTAGCCCCGATTAGACTTCTTAGGAGTGATTTTTCTTTTACTGATTTAGCGTATGTATCAATGTTTGGAGTATAAAATGAGGAGAGGGTAATCTCAGTGATAAACTCCTCCCCTCCAACTTCTTGTAAAATATTTTCATTACTCAACTGGGATATTAGGCTAACTTCATCAACTTTGATATCTTTTTCAAACATACCAACTATTGATTTGTATATCCTTTGAGTCCTAGAATCATAAAAGTCTACAGGTTTTATAATTTGGTTTGCACTATCATAAGTTTCATTTTTCTTTAAAATAGAACCGATGATAGCTTTTTCTGCTAAGAAGTCATTTGGTAGAGGCCTTAGGCCCTCTGTCATTATTCTTCTTCTGCAACTACTTCTACTTTTAGATTGGCATTTACACCTTCATATACTCTTACATTAAGGTCAAATTCGCCAACGCCTTCAATTTTTTCAACATCTTCTATTCTTTTTCTATCTAGTTCAACGCCTTCTTTAGCTAGAGCATCTGCTAAGTCTTTATTAGTTACTGATCCAAATAGTTTTCCATCTTCTCCAACTCTAACTTTTTGAGTTATAGTTAAAGCTTCAATTTTTTCTTTAACTGCTTCAGCTTCTTTTCTATTTTCAGCTTCTTCAGCTCTTAGTTTTTCTTGCATTTGTTCAAGTTGTGCCATATTATCTTTAGTTGCTTTTATTGCTTTTCCTTGTGGATCTAGGTAGTTTCTGAAATATCCTGGCTTTACATCAACTACATCTCCCTTAACTCCAACTCTTACAATATTATCTGTTAGTATTACTTTCATTTTCTTCTTCCTCTCTTATATATTCATTTATTGCTTTTCTTAACATTTTTTCAGCATTTTCCATGCTCATATCTAATTGTGTGGCTGCGGCTGTTAAGTGTCCACCTCCACCGATGCGCTCTAATATTAATTGTACCGATATATCGCCTAAGCTTCTACCTGAAATATGAATTTTGTTATTTGATATGGTTAATACAAAGCTAGCCTTGACTCCTTTTATATTTAAAAGGTCATCAGCTGCTTGAGAAGCTATAAGGGTAGATCCATCTATGTCTCTTTTGAAATGAGCTATAGCTATACCTGAATTTACTACAGATGAATCTGCTATAACTTCAGATTTATATTTTACTATTTCAAAATCATCTTTGAACATCCTTTTTATATAGACTGAGTCAGCTCCCCACCTTTTAAGAATAGAAGCTGCTTCAAATGTTCTAACCCCGGTTTGATAGACAAAGTTTTTAGTATCAACTGTTATACCTGCTAGGAGTGATTCTGCTACTGCAGTTCTTGCTTTAAAATCTTCATCCAAATATGATAAAATTTCTGTAACCAATTCAGATGCAGATGAAGCATAGGGTTCTATATAGCTAATTGTAGCATTTTCTATATAGTCCTTACCTCTTCTATGATGATCTATTATAAATATATTATCGGTTTTTTCAAGTAATGATGGTGCTTCTGTAGAATTTTTTCTATGATTATCAGTTACAATTATCAATGACTGAGACTTTATCTTACTTAAAGCTTCACTTTCTGTAAGTATGTTTTCTTTTAACTCTTCTAATTCATTTGTAACTCTTTCATACATATTTTCTATAGGTCTAGTTACTTCATTTAAAATAATGTAGGCCTGTTTACCCATATCTATTGCACCTTCGTAAACGCCCAAGGCAGATCCAAATGAATCCATATCAGGATTGTTATGACCCATTATATAAATATCAGGGCTAGATTTCATCATCCTCTTTAAAGCTTGAGATATAACACGTGACCTTACTTTACTTGTCTTTTCAATAGCCCTGGTTTTTCCTCCAAAGTATTCATAGTTATCTTCAAGTTTTACAACAGCCTGGTCTCCTCCTCTAGAAAGAGCTATATCGACTGCTTCTCTAGAATCAGAATATATTTCAGATGGTTTTTTACCTGCAATTCCTACACCGATAGATAAGGTTGGTGGTAATGTATTTCCTTTTTCAATATTTCTTATATCATCTAAGATTGAAAATTTAGACTCATAAATTCTCTTATAGTCTTGAAATTCAGAAATGATCATAAATCTATCATTTTCGTACTTTCTAACTATACAGTCATATTCTTTGAAATATTCGTTTATCACCCTGTCAATCTCACCTAAAACCTGGGGTCTATTAGTGGAATCAGTTGAATTTCTTATATCTTCATAGTTATCTATAAATACAGAGTAAAAAACTAATCTTTTTGATTTGAATAGTTTTTTAATGGATTCATCATAGGTATTATCTATACCATAAAAGAAGGTTTGGTTTTTATTTTGGTCACCACTTTTTATAGTTTGAAAATAAAATTGTAAGATTTTATCATTAACTTCAATATTTTTTGATATTGATAACCCATCATTGTCTAAGTCAACATCCTTAAACTGTGGCAAAAAAGTTTCAATATTAGATCCTACTATTGATTTATTCTCAAACAGTTCTCTAAAATATCCATTGTGCCATCTAATTGACCTATCTTCATCAACTATAACTATGGGAAAAGGCATCTCAAATACTACGTTTTTAGTTATACTATCAAATGTAAGATCTATCTCATCTACATATTTTTGAAG
>JAPJPH010000102.1 GCA_030825745.1 Anaerococcus sp. | reverse complement strand
TTCTTTTATCTGCTTTGATGTGTTTTATTGAATAGATATTTATCTTATTATATACTTATATTAACAGTTAAATTAAGGGGGATATTATGGGTTTTGGACCAAGTACCAAGATGACTACTAAACATCATAGCAATGATCCTATTATAGATGTTTTATCTAAATATCAAGGGATAGAATTTAAAGGGGTTATTGCTAAGGGTGTATGCGATAAACAAGTTGATAAGGAAAGAACTTCAAAGGAAGCTGCTGATATGGCTAAAAATATGGGCTTTGATGCTATGCTAGTATCATTAGATGGATGGGGTAACCACCATGTAGATTTTACTAGTGTAATTGGTGAGCTTGAAAAAAACGGTATTGCCACAGCAGGCCTATCCTTTATAGGAACTCAGGCTAGCCTAGTTACTAGCAATGAGTATGTAGATTTAATAGTTGATTATAATAAAACCTTAGCTGGAGTAGAAACTCAAGTTTTAGGAGAAAACTCTCTAGCAGAAATTGATGCTATGAAAGCATTGGTTAAGTTAAAAGAAAAATTAGAAAAAAGAGGCAAGAAACTTGATACTAAAAAAGATCCAGATGAATCTATAATAGGATCTTTAACTAAAGAATATGTA
Source organism: Anaerococcus sp. (assembly GCA_030825745.1). Lineage (GTDB taxonomy): Bacteria > Bacillota > Clostridia > Tissierellales > Peptoniphilaceae > Anaerococcus. The sequence goes on along the minus strand of JAPJPH010000102.1, from coordinate 3,593 downwards.
AAGATAGATAATATTGAATTTGGAGAAGGTACCTATATAAAAGATAACAGCCTAATATTAAGCAAGGATTTAAAACAGATAGGATTTTTAGAAGATAAGGATACTAGGATAAAAGATTTTGATATTAGGATAATTAAAAAAGATCAAAGTGATATAAACCTAAATACTAACCTTGATATTATGCCTATATCAACTAAGATAGAGGGAGAGCTAGGTACTGGTATAAGTAGAGAAATAGATGGGGTTTGCCTTATGATTACAGGGGTAGAGGAAGCCTATGACCTTCAACCTTCAAACATGGGTTCATGCGATGGAAAAATGCAAGATATGATAGCCTTTGATAGGGCTGGAACCCCAAAAAGTTCTGATTTAATGATTAATATAGACCTAACTTTTAAAGAAGGCGAGGGTAGGAGCGCTGAGGGTATCATAACTGCCCACAAGATTGCTGATAAGATAGCCAATGAAATCAGGTTTGCACTAAAAAGTGATGATATTAAGATATCAAAAAAAGAAGAATTTCATGATATAAAAAGACCTAATAAGTTAAAAGTTGGCCTAGTAGAAGTAGTATCAGGGCTTGGATGTATGTATGATACCTTTATAAATCCAGATGAGCCAAATGGAATATTGGGTGGAGAAAATATGAGAGATAGGAAAAATTCCCCTGCTTTCTTTACCCCAAATCAAATAAGGGATGGTTCTATCCATAGCCTATACTAATGGAGGTTTTGTGAGTAATTTATATAAAAATTTGCCAAATATGAATGAGATATTGGATAACTTTGATCAAGATCCGGTCATAGTCAAAGAAGTAGCTAATAATATTTTAGATGAATATAGGGCAAAGATTAGAGAAAATGTTACATTTAATAAAGAAGATATTTTAGATGATATAAAAAAGGGGATAGATGATTTTTCTCCCTTTAACCTACATAAGGTTATAAATGCTAGTGGAGTCATCCTTCATACAAACCTTGGTAGGGCTCCCATACCAAAACTTGCCCTAGATAGGATAAATGAGGTTAGCAGATATTATTCAAACCTTGAATATAACCTGGATCTAAAAAAACGTGGGTCTAGGTATGACCACTTGGTTAAATTAATAAAAAGGTTGACCAAGGCAGAAGATGCATTGATAGTAAATAACAATGCTGCAGCAGTATTTTTGATTTTAAATACCTTTGCCAAGGATAAAAAAGCCCTCATATCTAGGGGAGAGCTTGTAGAGATAGGTGGATCCTTTAGAATAAGTGAGATTATGAAAGAATCTGGTGCCAATATTGTAGAAGTTGGAGCAACCAACAAGACCCACCTAAAAGATTATCAAAGAGAAATAGATGAGGATGTAGCGGCCATAGTAAAAGTCCACAAGTCAAATTTTCAAATGGTCGGTTATACCGAAGAAGTAGATACCAAAGCTTTAAAACAAATGATAGATGATAGGGATATCCTCCTATACGAAGACTTGGGAAGTGGGTCCTTGCTAGACTTATCCCAATATGGGTTTACCTATGAAAAAACGGTCAATGACTGCCTAGATGATGGGATAGACCTAGTAAGTTTTTCCTGTGATAAACTAATAGGATCAGCCCAGGCAGGGATTATAGTAGGAAAATCCAAATATATAAGTAGACTTAAGAAAAATCAGCTCCTAAGGGCCTTTAGGGTAGGAAAGATGACCATAGCAGCAGTAGAAGCTGCCCTATCCCAGTATATGGACTTTGAGAAACTAAAAAAAGATAATCCTACCATAAGGATGATTACAGAAAGTGAAGAAGATATCAAAAATAGATGTCAAAAGCTTTTTACTAGTCTAGAAGATATAGCCAATATAGATATAACCCTAGTTAAATCAAAGGGTAAAATTGGGGGAGGTTCCTATCCCTTAGATGAGAAAAATACCTATTCTATAGAAATAAAAGATAAGGATATAGAAAAATTAGAAAAACACCTAAGACTATCAGATAAAAGGATAATTGCAACTATCCATGATGGTAATTTATACCTAAATGCTCTAACAATTTTTGATGAGCAAATAGAAGATATTGAACAAGTATTGAGAGAATATTATGAAAGATAATTTTATAGTAGGTACAGCAGGTCACATTGACCATGGAAAAACTACCCTAATAAAGGCTTTAACAGGCCATGATACAGATAAACTAAAAGAAGAAAAAGAAAGAGGTATTTCAATAAACCTAGGATTTACAGCCCTAGACCTAGCCAACAATGAAAAGGTAGGCATCATAGATGTACCAGGTCATGAGGCCTTCATAAAAAATATGATGGCAGGAGTTGTGGGTATGGACCTAATTCTTTTAGTTATAGCAGCAGATGATGGAGTCATGCCCCAAAGCATAGAGCATGCCCAGATCCTAAACTACATGGGAGTAGAAAATGCCATAATAGTTATCAGCAAGAAAAACCTAGTCGATGCTAGTATGCTTAACCTAGTAGAAGAAGATATAAGATTATCCTTTAAAAACACAACCCTAGAAAATGCGCCAATAATAGCTGTTGATTCAGTAAGTGGTGAAAATATAGATAAGCTTAAAAATCTAATTGTCAATAAACTAAGTCAGATTAAAAAAGAAGATGACAATAAGGCTATGAGGATGAATATAGACAGGTCCTTTTCTTTAAAAGGAGTCGGAACCATAATAACAGGAACCCTAACAGAGGGCGAGATTTCTAAAGATAGAGAGTATATGATCTACCCATCTGAAAAATTTGTTAAAGTTAGGAGCATAGAAAACCACGATACCCCTATAGACCTAGCCCACAAGGGCCAAAGGGTTGCCCTTAACCTATCTAATATATCATCAAATGAAATAACCAGGGGAGATATAATAGCAGACCCAAATTCTTTAATCAGGGTAGAAAATGTCCAGTGTAAGCTAAATTTATCAAAATTTTCTGATATAAAAATTAAACACTGGAGTAGGGTGAGATTCTTCCATGGTAGCAAGGAAGTTTTAGCTAGGGCAGTACCCCTACTAGTAAAAGAAATAAAGCAAGGTGATGAGACCCTAGTAGAATTTAGGCTAGAAGAAGAGCTATATGTTAAACGAGATGATAAATTTGTTATAAGAAATTACTCACCAGTAAAAACCATTGGAGGAGGAGTTATCATAGATACAAATAATGAAAATCATACCATAAACTCAACTTCTTATGTCAACTACTTAAGGGATAAGGAAAACTTTGATGATATAGATGAGCTAATAGACTTTCTAAAGGAGTTTAAAAGCTTTGATCAAATAAAAAAACATATGGGAGAAGATGAGATCAATCTAAGGGAAAGCTTAGATAAGATTATCTCAAATAATGAAATAGTAAATATAGGAGATAATTATATAAGTAAAAAAAGCTTGGATGACTTGGCCCTAAAAATTAGAGATATCCTTCTCCAATTTCACAAGGATAACCCCTTGGCTGATGGGATGGGCAAGCAAGAGCTAAGACAAAGGTTAGATTTTGACCTACCTAGCAAAGATTTTGAAAGCCTTCTAAAACAAAAGAGCCTAACTAAGCTAATTATGCTACAAAGGGGTGTTGTGAAAGATAAGGACTTTGCTATAAGCCTAGAT